>NZ_DEXB01000017.1:30361-137268 GCF_002366485.1 Hyphomonas sp. UBA3195 | reverse complement strand
TAACCCCCTGGTCAGCCTGCCTGCAGCACAGGTCAGCTGACCAGCTCAGCCCGCCCAAGACCGGCAGGCCAATGACGAGCTACACCACTTGCTGGGACACGATCCTGGAAAGGTAGTCATCCCTGAAAATAAGCGACTTGAAAACTGGACTTCTCCGGCGTTGATTATCGACGGAGTCGAGAATGAAGAAATCGCGATTCACAGACGCGCATATCCTTGCGAACTGGAGCTGAATTTGTAGATCAAGCCGAGGAAACGCCTGGTTCGGGAAGTTCCGGGCCCCTGGCGGTTCTGGAGCGGCCGAACGAAATGTGGTCGATGGACTTCATGGCCGACCAACTCGGCGATGGCTGGTCCTTCCGGACGCTAAATGTCCTCGAGGACTTTTACCGCGAAGGCCTTGGTATCGAAGTAGACTTCTCCCTGCCTGCAGCCCGTGTCGTTCACATGCTTGAGCAAATCATTGAAGGGCTCGGAAAGCCGATGGGCATGCGCGTGGACAACGGGGCCGAAAAATATCAGTGGCAAGCTGCAGACCTGGGCAGCAAAGCGCGGCATTGGCATCTTCTGCATCCAGCCTGGCAAGCCGCAGCAGTATGCCTATGTCGAGCGCTACAATCGGACCGTTCGGCAGGAATGGCCAGGACGGTTCATCTTCAATACGATCGAGAACGTCAAGGAACACGCTACGCGGTGGCTCTGGATTTACAACAATCAGCGCCCGGACATGGGCATCGGCGGGATTACCCCGCCATGGAACTGAAACTTTCTGCGTAAAGTTCAGGAACCTGGCAGCTTAAAAATAGGATGATTACCGTTCACCACGCTCATTCCGCGCTTGGGATTAGCTTTTCTAGACATCGACGGAAATCTCTAAGATCTTTCTCGTCGAAATCTGCAAATAACTCAGCGGCCGCACGTCTTCCGGCCCGATCAATTTTGGACTGCCGGGAGACTGCCAATCTAGAAGGCACAACCCTCCACACACGACGATCATCGCTGTCCGCGACCCGGGATACATATCCACTTCGCTCCAACTGGTCTATCAGAGACCCGACAGAAGCTCGCCCCAGCTCCAATATCTCGGCTAACTCGGTTTGCGTAGGGTTAGAAAGCCGAAAAACATACAGCATCGCTCTCCATTGAGCCCGCGTGAGTTCCAAGGATGCCATATCCATATCAAATCGACGCCGAAGCACGCGCGTAACACGGCTTATCAGAAAAGCCAGCTCAACTCGCTCATCGCTCCAGAAATCATTGTCAGCGAATCTCAGAATTTTCTCTTGGGGCATTCCAACCAAACCTAGCCATGGTGTCAAAAGTTCACTCTGGCTTTGTGCAGCTCGAAATTCAACCGCTATATTCAAAGCAGGAAAAAAGTGCTGGCTAGATTAATCTAGCCAGCAAGTCTACCGAAACTGCGGAATGTAGGAGGAGGCCTTCCTGACGATGTGATACTTTCCTCACTTCGTCAGGGCGACTGGTTTGACATTCCACCGCTCAGACAAGCCGCAGGCACTCGTGCTACCGGCTGTTGCCAACCTTAATACACGAAATTTCCGCACGGGTCCATACTGTATGTAAGCAAACGGACTTTTGCCGACCCCTCATCGGCCTCCCGACAGCCCATTTGCTTGCATATGGTATGCATTCATACAATGTGACCTGATACCCATTTGGTTCCGCATTTGAATGGAGAGTCTGTCGCAACGGAGACAGACAATGCGCAAAAGCAAATTCACTAAGGAACAGATCATCGCGATCCTGGCTGAACAGGAACGAGGCATGGCAACCGCAGACGTGTGCCGGCGTCATGGTGTCAGCTCGGCCAACTTCTATATCTATGGACGGCTCTCCCGGTGCAAGCGATTTGAGTCCTGATCGAACCGGTATTGGATGCCAACATCTACTGGCAACGACCCGCAACGTGACGGCATCGCCTCGTGCCCAGACGCACATGCCCTTGCGCTTCTCCACCATCCGGACATGCTTCCGCCGGGCGGCATGGCGAAGGGCCTGGACGACCTTGAAGACGACCGAATTGCGCAGCGTGGCATCCGTCGCGTCAAGTCGGCGCTCGATCATCACCCGCTCAGCGAGATCCCGGGTTGTGAGTTCGCCATCGACCTCAAGATGGCGCACACAGATATCGGTGAACAGCCGGATCGACGCATTTATATGAGCCAGGTCTTGCTTCGCCTGCGCGATCTGAGCCTGGTACGCCGTGATCCGCCCGTGGATCTCGGCGCGCTTGTCCTTCACGCACACCTTGGGTGTGCCTGCGCCTCCCAAAGGGAGAGAATGCTTCTGAGCGCAGTTAAAAAAGCTAATGGCTGATCGAGCATCAAATGGTGGCGCGCCTCAGGTACGGCGATTATCGGAATGTCACCGCCCCCTAGCTCGCGGATGTAGTCAGCCGAGTCCCTGGTGAAGAGCTGACTCTTTCCGCCATGAACGATGATCTTGCGGCCCGGCGCATTCACGAGTCGATGGCCGATTGTGAGCCATTCGTCGGACTTATTGCTTCGTCGGAATACCTCGGGTGAGAACTTCCATGTCCAACCGTCTCCGTCGCGTCGCATTGAATGATACGCCATGTAATCTAGGAGGAACGGCTCGCCGACTGGCTGGGGCGGAGAAAGGACGTATCTTTTGCGCGCCTCTTCATAGCTCGCATAGAGCCGGTTGGGCTTGTCAGGATCACCTGATCCCGGGCTTGAGCGGCGATGGTTCCAGTATTGATCGAGGAGCTCGGCTCGCATGACCATCAGATCGCAAATCACGACGCCGGAGAAAGCATCGGGCGACAGGGTCACGGCTGTCAGCGCTGCGCCCGCGCCGAAACTGTGCGCGATGATGGTGGGTTTGTGGCCATCTGTAAACAGATCGAGTGCCTCGGCAATCTCACCAAACTCGCGCCCCCTAGCCGCGGGATCGGCTTGCCCGCGCATCTCCGTGTCGCCCATGCCGGCGAGATCGAACGCCACCACGTCGTAATCTTCTGCGAGAAACGGAGCGATGAAGGCAAAGCAACGGGCGTGGGAGAGAAAGCCATGTGTCATAAGCACTTTCGGCTTTTTCCGGTCGCCCCAGCGGAAGTAGTGCGTCCTGGCACCGTCGATCTCAACATAACCTTCTTCGCGCGGCACCTTGAGGGCCGACACAAACCATTCCGGCAGATGCGAACCATCGCCGGCCCAGACAGGGTCGATGTCGTCGGGAAAATCTCCAATCTTGGACAATACGTTCATTTCGTTAAGTGTTCCTTGCTAGTGGGTTTGTCGATCACGAAGCCGCGATACCCCTCGTTCGCTACATCTTCGCAGAGTGCGACATAGCCAGACACGCTTGGAAAATTGATCAGTTGACGCGTCTTGCCCGGGATGTTTGCGCCCATGTACCAAGAATCCGCTTCGGGAAAGAGCGTCATCGCGCCTGCTTGGGCAACCATTTCGGTCCAGCCCGTTTCAGCTGCCGGATCGGCTTCGAAAAGATCGACACCATTTTCCCGCATCCAGACCAGAAAGTCGCAGATCCAGTCACCCTGTATCTCTGCGCTGGTCGGGCCGTTTGAGAAACCCGACGGGCTGAGTGGCCCGTATGTGAACAGCATATTGGGAAAGCCAGACACCGCCATTCCCAGATAGGCGCGTACTCTGTCTTCCCACGCATGGGACAGTGATAGGCTGTTCGTCCCCCTGATGTTCATATCGATCAGCCCGCCGCGCCCGGCATCGAAGCCGGTGGCGAAAACGATGAGGTCGCATTCCATCTCGCCGTCTTTGGTCGTAATAGCGTGCGGTCCGATCCGGATGATCGGAGTTGCCTTGAGATCGACCAGCGCGACATTGTCTTGCGCGAAAATTTCGTAATATCCCTGTTCAAGCGAAGGCCGCTTCGTGCCGAATGGATGCGGCGGTTCGGATGGGGCGAGTTTCTCGGCCAGATTGGGATCGGCGATCCTTGCGCGAACCTTGTCGCGCCAGAAATCGTAGGCGTGCCGGTTGGCTTCGCGGTTGGTAAGCAAGTCAGCGAAGTTGTGATACCAGAACCTGAGGCCGCCCTGTTGCCACAGATCTTCAAAGTGCGCGGTGCGCGCTTTCTCGTCAACTTCGAGCGCCGATACGTCTAGCGATTGGCATTCGAATCCTCCGCTCGTCTGCTTGCGCGTTTCGAAGATCGCGGCATAGCCCTTCTTGTCCCGTTCCTGGTCTTCTGCCGAAAGCTTCTTCTGCTGCATAGGCAGCGCCAGGATTGGTGTTCTTTGAAAGAGGGTCAGCTTCGATGCGGATTTGGCAGCTTCTTGCGCGACCTGCACACCACTTGCACCGGTGCCGATCAAGGCAACCTTACGTCCGCTGAGATCGACACCCTGCTGCGGCCAGCGCGCCGTGTGAAACCATTGGCCTTCGAAATCCTCAAGGCCGGGAAAATTGGGGACATACGGCTTTGATGCGAAACCAAGAGCGGGCAACAGGAACCGTGTCGAAACAGTTTTGTCGCTGTCGAGTTGCAGACGCCATTGCTTCGTCTCCTTCTCATAGTGCGCGCCTTTGACCCCAGACCCCATGCGCATCATGGGCCAAAGGTCGAGCGTATCGCAAACATGCCGGAAATACGCTCTGAGCTCTTCCCAACCGGGAAATCGCTCGCTCCAGGCCCATGATTTCCACACTTCAGGTATAGAGTACTCGTAAAGCGGAACCTGTGAATCCACTCGTGCGCCTGGATAGCAATTCCAGTACCAGATGCCGCCGGGCTGGGCCGCAGCATCCACCAGCAACACGTTGAATCCAGCGTCACGCAACTTGTGGAGCAGGTATATCCCGCTGAAGCCGGCACCGACGATTACAACGTCGTAATCAGGAGACTCCCGATGGCTCACGGTGCGACCGTCAAACGTTCGGCGATTGCTTTCGCCGTTGCATAGTCGGCCTTGCCGTTGGATGCACGCAGGGGTTTTTCCGTCGGATGTATGGCCTTGGGCGTTTTGTATCCTGCCAGTTGATCGCGCACATGGTCCTTGACAGCTTGCTCGTCGAACGGGACGCCGTGGTTGAGGTGGACGACGGCCGTGACGGCCTGGCCCCATTTTTCATCCGTTACACCTACGACCAGCGCTTCACCGATGGCGGGATGGGTCTTGAGCACTTCCTCGACTTCTTCTGGGTATACCTTCTCGCCAGCAGTGTTGATGCATACGCTGCCGCGGCCTAGCAGGGTAAGGCTTTCATCGGCCTCTACCCGGCACCAGTCACCCGGAATCGAATAACGCACGCCATCGATTGTGCGGAATGTCTTGGCGGATTTTTCGGGATCTTTGTAATATCCCATGGGGATGGCCCCCTTGCGGGCGATAAAGCCAGGCACGCCGCTTCCTGGTTCGACTTTCTGATCGTTTTCGTCGAAGACATCGCAGAATTCGCCAATCCCGAATTTCGCGGTGTTCGTACCGCCCTGAGCAGTCGTGACGGAGAGGCCGAAGCCGAGCCCTTCGGAGGCGCCGAAACTATCCATCAGCACGATTTGGGGAATATGCTTGCATAGACCGGCCTTAATCTCCTTGCTCCACATCACGCCGGACGAGATTATGGAGACGAGGCTCCTGGTATCCCAGCGGCCCGGGTTTTCTTCGAGCGCGCGAAGCATTGGCTTAGCAAAGGCATCGCCCACAATTGCGATGCTTTCCACCTGGTGCTTTTCGACCGTTTCCCACAATTCTGAAGCTTCGAAGGAAGGGGCCGTCAGCGTGACGATCGCGCCGCCCGACATGAGCGCACCTATCGCGGTGATGAAGCCCGTCCCGTGCATGAGCGGGCAGGCGGAGAGAGTGCGCCTGCCGGGCCCCTCTTTCTCGATCAGCGCAACATTTTCTTCCAGCGTCTGCGGAACCGAGCCCAGTAACTTCTGCGCGTCCAGCTGGGCCTTGCGCATGTCGTCGTGCCGCCACATCACGCCTTTCGGCATCCCGGTCGTGCCGCCGGTATAGATGAAGAGCAAATCGTCGGGTGAGCGTTCGATGCCGAGTGCCGATCCGTCCCCTTTTTCCGCCAGCGTCTCATAGGGACTCGCAAAAGACGCGATTTCGGAAGGGTCGCCAATTTCGACGAAAGTGTGAACCTTCTCGAGCCTATCCTTGAGTTCGACGATGCATTCGCGAAACTCCGAACTGTAAACAATCACTTCGCTGTCAGAATCGTGGAAAATGTAGAAAACTTCTTCGGCGCGATAGCGGTAATTGATGTTCACATGAGTCAAGCGCCCCTTAAAACAAGCCGCCATCAGCTCGCCATATTCGGGTCGGTTGCGCATGTAGAAGGCCACCTTGGCACCATCGCACGCTCCGCGTTGACGCAATGCGCGCGCGATATTATTCGAACGCGCGGACATTTCGGGCCAAGTGACGATCCGGTCGCCGTGTATCAGCGCCGGAGCGTCCTGAGGCATGGCGGGCTCGACAGCGTCGAGAATGTCACCGAGGTTCCAGTCGATCATTTTCCTTCTCCCTGCCGGACGGGGCAGCCAGTCTCGGACGCCCCCTCAACGAGTGTGTTACGCGGCCTTGATCCAGCCTTGCAGTGCTGCCGCCTCGGCCCGCACCGTTTCGGGTCCGCCAAGCACCTGCCGGTCGAATCCAATGCGTTTGAACCAGTAGTGGAGACCGATCAGGTCCGTGAATCCCATCCCGCCATGCACTTCGGTGGAAGTGCGGGCGACAAAGCGATGGACTTCGCCGGTGTGTGATTTCGCGTGGCAGGCGACGAGCGATGCCTCTGTCGGAACTGCGTCAAAGGCGTGGGCGGCGTACCAGACGAGCGAACGGCACGGTTCATGCCGCGCGGCCATCTCGGCGCACATGTGCTTTACGGCCTGGAAACTGCCGATAAGGCGACCAAACTGTTCGCGCTGGCCAGCATAATCGACAGCCTTTTCGATCATGGCCTGACCTGCGCCAAGACTGTCGGCGGCGAGGATCACACGCCCCGCAGCGCGCAGCCGGCCCACTGCAGCTCCCCCATCATCAGCCAGTGGTTCCGCTTCGGCCCCGTCAAACCGCAACTCCCCGACGCTGCGGGTCCGATCGATGGTCGTCAGCGCGATAGCCTTCAGGCCCGACGCCTTGGCACCGACAAGGTGCAGCCTGCCGCCGGAATCGGCGACGATGAAGGCATCGGCTCCTTCGAAATCGAGTGCGAACAGGGCGGTGCCGTTGAGCTTCCCGGCAGCAAAGGAAACCCCCGCGCCGTCGCGCACCTCGATTGTCTCGGAAATCGCGACACCAATACGCGCCTCGCCGCTCACGATCTTTGGCAGCCAGTGGGCCTTTTGCTCCTTGCTGCCTGCCTCGCTCAGCGCGATAGGCGTCAGAACATGACTGGCGAGAAAAGGTACTGGCGCGACCGCATAGGCGAGCTGTTCCGCAACTATGGCAGCGTCGAGAAGGGTCATGCCGAGGCCGCCATGCTCTTCCGGTACCAGCATCCCGGGAATTCCCAGGTCCTGGACGGCGCGGAGCACCTTGTCGCTAAGCGGATTGTCACGCTCGGTACATTCGCGGACATGATCGAGCGGGCAGGTATCCGCAAGACACCGCGCAACGGCATCGCGCAGCATCTGCTGGTCCTGAGAAAGTCCGAAATCCATTAGGCTGATCCCTGTTTGTGACGCGGCATGTCTGCGGTTGCTTTCGCCGCATCCGAAATCTTCGCCAGCTTCGGTTCGCGCGGCATTTCGAGGCCACGTTCAGCGATGATGTTCTTCTGGATCTGGGCGGTGCCGCCGCCGATGATGAGACCGAGCTGGAACATATAGTTCCATTGCCACGCCCCCCCTTCCCGCTCACGCGGGCTGTGGTGATAGAGAATGCCCAGTTCGCCCATGGCGTCGATTGCCAGCGCGGATATCTGGTGAGCGAGTTCGCAGCTTTGCAACTTGACGATCAGTTTCGCCATGCCGCCCGGCTCACCCCTGAGGCTGTTCGAAAGGATCCGCATCCCATTGTATTTCATCGCCGCCACTTCGGCCTGCAGTGCCACCAGCCGGTCGCGCAGTACCGGATTGTCGATCGCGCGACCCTGGCCCAAACGCTCTTCCTGCATCAGCGCGATCAGTGCCTCCAGCCGGTTTTCAAGCGCGTCGGGATCGCCCAGCATTCCGCGCTCATGGCCAAGAGTTGCGTTCGCCACGAACCAGCCCTGGCCCCGCTGGCCGACGATCTGATGCATGGGGACCCGGACATCGGTAAAGAACACTTCGTTGAATTCGGCATGACCGGTCATCGTCTTCAAGGGGCGAACCTCGATGCCCGGCGTGTCCATCGAAAAGATCAGGTAGGAAATGCCGCCATGCTTGGGCGCGTCAGGTTCGGTCCTGACCAAGCAGAAGATCATGTCGGCCTGCTTGGCGGTGCTGGTCCAAATCTTCTGGCCATTGACAACAAATTCGTCGTTCTCGATGTGCGCGCTGGTCTTGAGATTGGCGAGGTCCGACCCGGCACCGGGTTCGGAATAGCCCTGGCACCAGACAACATCGCCTTTCAACGTGGGTTCGATCCAGCGCCGTTTCTGTTCCTCGGTGCCGAGTTCGAGCAGGGTCGGCACGAACATCGAGATTCCCTGATTGGAAAGTCCGCCCGGCACCCTGGCCCGCGCAAATTCCTCTGCGATGATGCGCGATTGGAGAATGTCCGGCTCCGCTCCATAGCCGCCATACGCCTGCGGGATCGTTCGAGCGGTATACCCATGCTCGATCAACAGCTTCTGCCATTCGACCGCCTTGGACGAAGGTCGGGCCGCCCGGTCAGAAGAAGGCGGAGCAAGATGGCTGTGCGCTTCGATAAAGGCCCGCACCTGCTTGCGGAAGACATCGTATTCGGGTCCATATTCGAGATCCATGGCGCTTCTAACTTTCACTCAGGCGGAAAACAGGAAGGCGGAAGTCCTCACCGATCAGTTCGAACTCCACGACCACCGGAAGGTCGAGCGCAAGACGCTCGTGATCGCAACCAACCAGCCGCGTGGCCATGCGCACCCCCTCTTCCAATTCAACCACCGCAGCCACGAAGGGGATGTCGGCGGCAAAAGCCGGGTGGAGGGCCTGGTGGGTTACGGTCCAGGAAAACAACGTGCCCCTGCCGCTGCTGCGTTCCCAGGAAAATTCCGGCGAGCCGCACTTTGCGCACATATAGCGCGGCAAGTGGCGGAAGCTGCCGCAATCGCCGCAGCGCTGGAAATAGAGATGGCCGTCCTGGCACCTCTTCCAGAATTCCTGCTCAACCGGGTCTTGTGGGCGCGGTCGCGGCTTGGGTGGCACAATCTGCGCGGAGGGCCGCATTTTGGGGGGCAGATCGCTTTCGCTGCTCATGCAAACCTCCTGAGAATGGCGATGCTGCCGTCGCCTAGGTCGCCCCAACCGGTCACGAGGCCGGTCTGGGCTCCCGGCACCTGGCGCTCGCCGCAGTCGTGACGAAGCTGACGCACTGCCTCGACCACGTGGTTGAGGCCCCAGACATGCGCCTCACTGAGCAAGCCGCCATGGGTGTTGATCGGAAAGCGGCCACCCAGCTCAATCTGGCCGTTGGCGACGAATTCGGCCTGTCCGCCTGGTTCGCAATACCCCATCGCTTCCAGTTGCAGCAAGACGACATAGGTAAAGCAATCGTAGATCTGCAGGAAATCCATGTCCTCGCGCTTGACGCCAGCCATATCGAAAGCGCGCGGGGCGGCATAGCTAAGGCCGATCTTGAAGGGATCGGGCCGCGACGGGATGTCGTCGGCGGGATAGGGGTGGCCTTCCGCGGCACCGGCGATGCTGACGGGCACATGGGGCATATCCCTGGCCCGATCCATTCGCGATATGACAACCGCGCAGGCCCCATCGGTTTCAAGGCAGCAATCGTAAAGGCGGAAGGGCTCGGATATCCAGCGCGCTGAATGATAGGTTTCCGCGTCGAGTGCGCGCCCATAGGTAAAGGCGCGCGGATTCAACTGCGCGTGACGACGGCAGGCCAGCGCGACGGCCGCCATCGCATCCGCACCCACGCCGTAAAGTTTCGAGTGGCGGGTCGCCAGCCAAGCATACATCTGCACCGGCAGGAACACACCATAGGGGATGTAATAGCCCTGGATGGTATTGGTCAGCGTGTTCATGTTCATCGCCCGAGTGGGCGGGGCACCCGGCTTGGACCTGAGGGCGGAATAGCCGTTCCAACCGAGCGTGACCAACACGTGATCGCAAAGCCCGCTGGCAATCGCCATCGCAGCGTTCTGCAGCGCCGTCGTCGGGCTGGCGCCACCCATGTGAACGGTGGCCGCATAACGCAGCACATCAATGCCGAGATTGGCGGCCATTTCCTCCGAGGTCGTATAAATCGGCGGCGGCACCATGCCGTCGATATCGGAAGGTTTCAGGCCGGCATCCGCGATGGCGCGGCGCGAGGCTTCCAGCATCATGTCCACTGCAGTCCGTTCGGTGCCCTTCACGAATACGGTTTCGCCCACACCCGTTATGGCGGCCTTGTCGGCAAAGGATAAGGTCTGTGAAGCGCTCATACCGCGTCCCCGTCTTGCCGGAATTCAGGAATAGAATCTGGCATCAGCCAGCGCCCTTTCGGCCCCGTCGACAAGATCGCGCATGACCTCTGCCGCTGGACGGATCGAATGGATCAGACCGATTCCCTGCCCCGCGAAGCCGGGCATGATATCCTTGCGCTGAGCCTTGATGCCCGAAGCCATGACCGGCCCTGAAATCATCGACTGGTAAGGCATGGGAAGCGGTTCCTTGCCCGCCGCAACCCAGGCATCGGCCCATTTGTTGCGGATCATGCGCGCGGGCTTGCCGGTCATCGAGCGGCTGACGATGGTATCTGCATCGCCGCTTTCGGTGATTGCTTCCTTCTGGAACCGTTCGATGCCGGCTTCTTCGGTTGCCAGGAACGCCGTGCCGACCCACGCGCCCACAGCGCCCAGTATCATCGCCGCAGCGACTCCGCGGCCATCGGAAATTCCACCCGCTCCGATCACCGGAACCCGGTCCCCCACCGCATCGACCACTTGCGGAATCAGCGAGAAGGTTCCGATCGGGGAGTTGTGTCCGCCGCCATCGTGACCTTGCGCAACAATCATGTCGATACCGGAATCGACCACCTGTTGGGCATGTTTGACCTTGCCGATCACCGCCATGACCTTGGTGCCATTCGAATGAAGGCGGTCCATCCACGGTCCGGGATTGCCGAGGCCGGCGGCATAGACTGGCACCTTTTCCTCGATTACAACTTCCATCTGCGCCTCGAAAAACTCCCGCGAGAACAGCTGCGGCCCGCCCTTGCCCATTTCCGGCGCGCCAGCCGCGCGCATGGCCATTGCGGCATCCACTTCGGGCAGATCCTCGCGTTCCATGAAATCGCGGGTGAACTGCTGGTATTCGCCAAGCAATGCCATCGGGTTTTCGGGCACGGCGCCGCTTTGCGGGGCCGAACCGCGCCTGACGGAGGCAGGCAGAAGGGTATCGACCCCAAACGGTTTGTCGGTCAGCTCGCGGGTCTGGCGGATCCAGCTACGCAACTGGTCCGGCGAGCAGGCCGCAGCGCCAAGAACGCCAAGCCCCCCCGCATTAGATACTGCAGCCGCGAGCGCGGGGATACTGGCCCCGCCCATCCCGGCCAGAAGGATCGGGTACTCGATCCCGAGAATTTCGCAAATGTGGCTCTTGAGTGCCATCGTGTTACCTTCTCCAAATTGCGCCATCCACGGGCGCCTGTTATTTTACGTCTGCCCCCACTTGACCTTCTGGGACACAAGCTCAGGGCGTCTTTCTGCGAGATAGGAGGCGGAGCCCGCCACGAGACGAGCCATCGACTGCCGCGCTCCTTCGGCATCGCCCTTGCGCACAGCTTCAAGGACGCGGCGCAAGAAGCGCAACTGGACCGCACGCTCTTGCGCCGAATACCCCAGCGAGAGCGAAAATTCGCGGGTAAGCATGTGCAACGCGGAAGTCAGAAGGCCGAAAAGCGGATTGCCGCTGGCCCAGCCGAGCATATCGTGAAAACGGCGATTCAGTTCCTCGAACTGGCTGCTGGCTTCGTTGCGCTCCAGCTCTTTGAGGCAATCGGCAAGTGCGCTCAGATCACCCGTGGTCGCGCGCTGGGCGGCATAGGCTGCAACATTCGGAGCTATGGCTTCGCGCAGTTCGAGCAGGCCCCTGAGGTCTGCTTCCATGAATTGCAGGATGAGAGAAAGATTATTCGCAAAATCACCGGTCTGCGGGCGGGCGACCACCGGGCCGCCACTACGGCCCAGTTGAAGATGGATTACGCCCTGAAGCTCAAGGAAGCGGAGCGCTTCGCGCAAAGTCGCTCGAGCGACATCGTATCGCGCAAGCATTTCGTCCTCGCGCGCCAACCTGTCGCCCGCAACATGCGCCCCGGCTTCGATATCGCGTACGATGTCATGCGCAAGCGTGAGCGCGCGCTTGGCTTTCCTGGAATCATCGACCTTCGGTTGCATCTCCGGGAATCGCTCCTCTGATAAATCCTTATAAGGGTTTATCGGCGGATATGTCTAGAGTTTTCCTAAACAGTTCACAGTTTGACCGAATCTTGCAATAATCCTTATAAGCTTTATTGACCACGGCCTGCAAATTCCCTAACTATCCGCAAACGAGGTGAGTCTGCTTGCTGGGTATGGAGGACAAGACATGAGCATCGACACGATGGAGCTGGATACTGCCGAAAAAATCGCGGCCATGCCGATCGACGAAATCGATGTCTCTCGGCCGAGCCTTTTTCAGCAGGACACGATCGGCCTGTTCTTCGACCGGCTGCGCAAGGAGGAGCCAGTCCATTACTGCCGTGAAAGCCATGTCGGACCCTTCTGGTCGATCACCAAATTCGACGACATCATGGCCGTCGATACCAACCACAAAGTCTTTTCATCGGAGGCAAAGCTCGGCGGTATCGCCATCCAGGACATGCATAGTGTGGAAGGTGCGCTCGAACTTGAAATGTTCATCGCCATGGATCCTCCAAAGCACGACCAGCAACGCAAGGCCGTCACCCCCGCTGTGGCACCGTCCAACTTGCTGTTGCTCGAACCGACAATCCGCGAACGAGCGTGTCAGATTCTCGATGATCTACCGATCGGCGAGGAATTTGATTGGGTTGACAAGGTCTCGATCGAATTGACCACGATGACCCTTGCCACCCTGTTCGATTTTCCGTGGGAAGAACGCCGCAAGCTCACCCGCTGGTCTGATGTCACAACCGCTGCTCCTGAAACCGGCATCGTCGCATCGTACGAAGCGAGGCGCGAAGAGCTCATCGAGTGCGCGATGTATTTCAAGGGCCTGTGGGATCAGCGCGTCAATGAGCCGCCGAGGAACGACCTGATTTCCATGATGGCGCATGCCCCGGCGACAAAGGATATGCCTTTCCTCGAATTTCTGGGTAACCTCCTGCTGCTGATCGTGGGCGGCAACGACACCACGCGCAATTCAATCAGCGGCGGTGTGCTCGCCCTCAATCAGAACCCCGACGAATATCGCAAACTGAATGACGACCCATCGTTGATCACCAGCATGGTGCCGGAAATCATCCGCTGGCAGACGCCGCTGACTCACATGCGCCGCACCGCGCTTCAGGAATGGGAGATCGGCGGCAAACAGATCAAGAAGGGCGACAAGGTCGTGATGTGGTACCTGTCGGGCAACCGCGACGACACGGTTATCGACCAGGCCGACCGGTTCATCATTGACCGCAAGAATCCGCGCCATCACCTGTCATTCGGCTATGGCATCCATCGCTGCATGGGCAACAGGCTGGCAGAACTGCAGTTGCGGATCATCTGGGAAGAGATTCACAAGCGCTTCGCCAAGGTCGAAGTGACCGGCCAACCCGAGCGCCTGTATTCAACCCTTGTGCGTGGGATCACCAAGCTGCCGGTGCGGCTGCACGCCCGCTGATTTACCAAAGCAGAAATACGGAGTTTATGATGGTCAAAGTGACGTTCGTATCCAGCGATGGAACGCGGCGGGAAGTCGAAATTGCTGAGGGCGAAACAGCGCGCGAAGCGGCGCTTTTCAACGGCGTGCCGGGCATCGACGGCGATTGCGGCGGGGCCTGCGCCTGTGCGACCTGTCATGTCCATGTCGACCCGACCTGGATCGACAAGGTGGGTCGTCTGAAGGAAGGCGAAGCGGAGGCCGAACTCCTGCAATTTGCAGAAGGGGCCAGCGAATACAGTCGCCTCGCCTGCCAGATACCCATGGAAGCTGCGATGGAAGGTTTGGTTTTGCACGTTCCTGCGCAGCAGTACTGACCAGCCAGAGCGCGGCCTTGTCGTCCGAGTGGGGTGCCACGAATTTGATTTTTGAACGGAGGTTTCCGTGCCAACACAACTAGAATCCGATGTCCAGACGAGCGAAGACGCGTTTCGCACCGAAGTGCGGCAATTCCTCGCCACCAATTTCCCTGACGAACTCAAGGGCACGGGCAATATGATGGCCGGGCTCGACGGTCCGACCGACGAGAACCCTGTCCAGAAGAAATGGCGAGAAGCCGTGGGCGGGCGTGGTTGGGGCACGCCAACCTGGCCCAAGGAATATGGCGGGGGCGGACTGACCAAAGGCCAGGCCAGGATCATCGAGCATGAGTTCGCCAAGGTCGGCGCCTACAATCCGATCGGCGGAATGGGTGTGATGATGTTCGGCCCGACCTTGCTCGAATACGGCGACGAAAGGCAGAAGCTGGAGCATATCCCGCCAATCTGCCGTGGCGAAATTCGCTGGTGCCAGGGCTACTCGGAGCCGAATGCCGGATCAGACCTCGCAAACCTGCAGACCTTCGCGGTCGACAAGGGCGATCACTACCTCATTAACGGCCAGAAGACCTGGACCAGCGGTGGCCAGTGGGCTGACAAGTGCTTTGCCATCGTCCGCACCGACCGGTCAGACAAACACAAAGGTATCAGCTTCATGCTGATCGACATGGACGCACCCGGCGTTGAAGTCCGCCCGATCACAATGATCAGCGGAACCAGCCCGTTCTGCGAGACCTTCTTCACCGATGTGAAGGTGCCGAAGGAAAATCTCGTGGGCAAGGAAGGCCAGGGCTGGACTATCGGCAAGCGCCTGCTTCAGCACGAGCGCACGAACATTTCGGGCGGAGGGCGCCTCGCCGGCATGATGGGCCAGAGCCTTGGCGATATCGCCAAGAAATACTGCGAAACCGGCGGTGATGGCGCGCTCGTCAACAAGGTCCTGCGCGACAAGATCGCCGATCTTGAAATCCGCTGGAACAGCTTCCTGCTCACCGCGCGTCGTGCGGTCGAGGAAAGCAAAGCGCAAGGCGGCGTTTCAGAGATCAGTTCGGTTCTGAAAAAGGTCGGCACCAAGTTGGCCCAGGACCGCAGCGAGTTGCTGATCGAAATCCGCGGCTTTCAGGGCCTCGGCTGGGAAGGCGACGAGTTTGGCAATGACGAACTTGAGGATGTGCGCGGCTGGCTCTTCGGCAAGGCAGCGACGATCTATGGCGGTTCGACCGAAGTCCAGAACAACATCATTGCCAAGCGGGTGCTTGGCATGCTCGACCACCAGTAAGCGAGGGTAGCAAGGACAATGGCAGTTCTCAGCGAAGAACAGGAAATGCTGCGCAACATGGCGCGCGACTGGGCGACCAAGGAAAGCCCGGTATCCGAGTTCCGCAAAGTCCGCGCAGCAGGCCAACCGCAGGCCTACAACGCTGACGCCTATGCCGCGATGGCCGAAATGGGCTGGGTCGGGATCATCATTCCCGAGGCCCATGGTGGATCAGATTTCGGTTTCTTGTCGGCCGGCCTCGTGATCGAGGAACTCGGCAAAACGCTGACCGCAAGTCCGCTGGTGGCCACAACCATCGCGGCGAGCGCAATCCTGCTCGGCGGAAGCGACGCGCAGAAGGCCAAATGGCTTCCCAGGCTCGCCAGCGGCGAAACCGTGGCAACGCTGGCTGTCGATGAAGGAGCGCATTGCGATCCCTCCGCAATCGAGACCAGCGTTTCGGGCGGCAAGCTGACCGGCAAAAAGGCATTCGTGCACGAGGCGCATGGCGCCAGCCTCTTCGTGGTCGCAGCCAAGGACGGCCTATACCTGGTCGAAAAGGGCGATGGCGTTTCACTGACCACGCGCAAGCTCACCGATCAGCGCAGCCACGCCGATATCCAATTCGCTGGCGCTGCCGCCGAGAAGCTCGAGGGCGGAGGCGACAGTCTGCTTGGCGACGTGCTCGACCGGGCGCGCGTGCTTTCCGCTGCCGAAATGCTCGGCATGGCGCAAGCTGTGTTCGACACGACCCTCGACTATCTGAAGCAGCGTGTGCAGTTCAATCAGGTGCTTGCTACTTTCCAGGCGCTGCAACATCGCATGGCGGATCTGTTCGCCGACCTCACGCAGATGCGCTCCGCGGTCGAGGCGGGTTTACAGGCAGTCGACAGCGGTTTCGGAGTCGCGCGTGCAGCGACCATCGCCAAGGCCGAGGCAAATCGCGTACTGCACGCGATCAGCAATCAGGGTATCCAGCTGCATGGCGGCATCGGGATGACCGACGAATTCAATGTCGGCTTCTACCTCAAGCGTGCTCGCGTGCTCGAGGCGAGTTGGGGGTCGTCAAGCTACCTCAGGGACCGTTTTGCACGATTGTCCGGTTACTGACGACGAAGGTTTCTCGCCACTCGCAGCTTGCCGTCAGCCCACAATTTCGTAGGCCGGGCCGTAACCCGCGTCTTCGGGAATAGTGAGGACATTCTTCCCGTCTCGCTGAATGATTTCAGGCAGAACCGTTACGATATCGCGGGTTTCAGCCTGCGCCACGCAATCCGCTGCGCTCGCAGATTTGGCCAGCAGTTGCAGGTTCAAGCGTGTAGGAAATATAATGGTTCGCTCGCCGCTGGCTTCCATTTCCAACGCCTTGTGCGGCGAAAGCCATTCCGCATCGACGGTTTCGTATCCATCGCATGCGGCAATCTGGCGTTCGGGCGCGCGAACAACGAAGAAATGTGTGTCGAAGCGCTTGTGCATGAAGGTGGGCGTTATCCACCTCGCGAAATTGCTTAACCGATCGAGGCGTAGGTGCACACCGGCCTCGCGAACGACGTCAAGAAATTCGCGCTCCCCTCGCTCCACCGCTTTGCGGCTTTCAAGATCACATGTATCCTCGAACGCGCCGCCGTCACGATAATCGCCTAGCAGGATGCCGGCTTCCTCGTACGCTTCGCGGATCGCGGCAATCCGCAAAGTGCGCTGCGTATCGTCGAAAGTGCTCCAGCCCTCGCAATGATTAGCCCATTCGAGAGCTTCATCACCGGCCGAAGGCTTTCCTCCGGGAAATACCAGCGCGCCGGAGGCAAAATCGATCTGGTGATGGCGTTTGACCATCAGGACCTGAAACTCCGGCGCGTCGCGAAGTAGGAGCATGGTCGCCGCGGGGACGGGATCGACGGGCTTCTGCATGGTCATCAGTTTCTCCAGTAGTCTAGGTTCGGACCCAAACGATTTGTTGTAGCACAGGGCCATTTGCAGAGGCTACGCCGCTGGATTTGCATTCTCAAGGCCGTTTGCCCTGACACTGCCATCGGACGAAATGAACTCGTCGATTCAGGTGAAAAAGTTCTAAACCGCAAAACATCGCCTCAGCCGTCCGAATGCAGACGCAACGCAGCACTGGTATCTCACAGTTTGTTATTCGGCCTTCTCACTGAATTTGCGAACTTTGATTTGTTCAGCGCAATCCGCCAAGATTGACCAAATAAAATCCCACCCACAGTGACCGGCACCAATAATTCGCCATCAAATGACGTCTTCTGTTGCCCCGCCGGTAAGGGCGGCCGATCGTGCAGCATCCTCGCCGCGTCTTAACCGCGTGAGCGGCCATAGGAACAGCCGCGTTAGCTTTCTGACGACGTTGGCAACATCACTAGGGATCATGAAGACCGCTGGAATGACGACAAGCGTCAGGATCGTTGAAGAGGTCAACCCTCCAATGAGAAGCGCGCCGAGCGCGTTGCGCCACTCAGCTCCATCCGAGGTCGCCAATGCGACTGGCACCATGCCAAAGATTGCGGAAAAGGCAGTCATGAGAACGGGGCGAAGTCGTTCAGGACAAGCTTGAAGGATCGCGTTTCTTTCTGTCATTCCTTCCGCGATCAACTGGTTTGCGCGGTCGACGAGCAAGATGCCATTCTTCATCACGATCCCCATCAGTCCGATCAGGCCAATCTGTGCGAAGAGGGAGGATTCTAGTCCAAAGTAATATAGCCCGGCGAATGCTCCAGAGAAGCTGAGCGGCGCCGTTACCATGATCAGAAGCGGCTGTACGAAGGAATTAAATTGGCTCGCAAGCACCATGTAGAGCGCCAGCAAGGCGAGCAGTAACGCGAAGCCGATCGCGCCGGCGGTCTCCTGCATGCGTTCCGACATGCCGCCGACCGAGTAAGTGATGCCAGCCGGCGGTGGGTTGACTTCAAGCACCTTGATCAATGTGGTTGTCGCCTCACCCAGGGAAACACCGGTTGCAGAACTGGCAAGCACCGAGATCTTCCGGGCGCGGTCTGATCGATCAATTTGCGACGGGCCGGAAGCGAACTCAACACGTGAAACCGCTCCAATATCTACCAGTCGCCCGTCTGCACCGCGCACTTGAATGCGATCAAAATCCCGCACGCTTTCCCTCTGGTCTTCCTCCAGACGCAGGCGCACATCATATCGCTTTCCGCCCTCTTCAAAGGTTCCTGCATCGAGTCCGCCCAGGGCAATCCGGGCTGTATCCGCCAAGGCACGAGCGGAAACGCCCTGGTCCCCGGCCCGCGTTCGGTCAAACAGAATCTGTGCTTCCGGTCGACCGCTCTCGAAGCTGGTTCTGACATCAGCAAAATCAGGTCGGGCACGCATCTCACGCACGAGATGATCGCCATATTGCGCAAGGGAGTTGAGGTCAGATCCCTTTAACAACAAGTCGATGTCCGAGCTACCGGAGGTCGTCCCGCTGACCCACGGAACTTCAAGGACGGATATCTTAACCGCCTCAGGGGATGCAATGCGGATGGCTTTCCGCGCTTGGTCCATGATTTCAAACTGACCCGTTTGGCGCTCCTGTTTCGGTGTCAAGGAAGCGTATAGATCGATGACACGGGCGTCCGCTTGCGCGCCTGCCCCGATCGAGACGAACACTTCTTCAACGTGCTCGATCTTGCGGAGTTCAGCATCAATCTTTTGCGCGGCGTCGAGCGCAGAAACAACGCCAGTGCCCAGCGGCAGCTCGATCGAACCCTGAAACTCGCTCCTGTCGGCGCGCGAGGTAAAACCGGAAGGAACGCGAGCTGCATACCACGCACCGGCAAAAACCGAGGCACACGCAATAAGAATCACAACTATGCGAAATCGAACGGCCAGCTTTACGAGACCTGCATAGGCCCGGTCAGTTGAGTCCCAGAAGGCTTCGAGCGGCCGAAAGACGGGTGAAACGCCACTGGATGTGAGGATGCGCGATGCAAGCATTGGCGTGAGTGTCAAAGCAACGAGCAAAGAGACCGACACCGAAAACACGATCGTCAGACCGTATTGGAAAAAGAAGCGTCCGACGATGCCATCCATGAAGGCAATCGGAACAAAAACGGCAAGTGTGGCTGCTGTGCCTGCAACCACGGCAAGTCCCACTTTACGTGTACCGTCCAGCGCGGCCTCAAGCGGTGGCTTCCCCTCTTCCAGCTCTTTCATGATCGCTTCAATAACGACGATGGCGTCGTCTACGAGCAGTCCGATGGCAACGGTGAGTGCAAGCAGCGTCAGGACGTTGATCGAAAACCCCAGAAGATAAAAGCCAAAAAAAGTGGCCACAAGGGATGTCGGGATCGCCAGGGCCACGATGATCGTCGCTCTGAAATTCAGGAGGAAAACAAAGGTCACGGCAACGACAAGCCCGATGGCAATCACGACGTCATGGGTGACGTCCTCGATTGAGCTCTCGATAAATTTCGACACATCTCTTGTCGCGACAATCGTCACTCCGGCGGGCGCAAGCGCGCGCAAGTCTTCTGCGGCGGCCTTGACCTTGTGCGAGACCTCGACAGTATTCTGACCTGATTGTTTCCTGATATCGAGCGAGATACCTCGTCTGCCATTCAGGAATGCCGCTGAGCGCTCATCCTCCAGGCCGTCCTCCACGCGGGCAACATCAGAAATTCGGATTGTGACGCCATTTTCCCGATAGGCGACTGGCAAGTCTGCAAAGCCATTCGCAAGGGTAACTTCAGCGACAGTTTTGACACCAAACTCCCGCGTGCGGGCATCAGTTTCCATCCGCCCGCCGGGAAGCTTTGCATGCTCACTCTGGATCGCACGCCGTACATCATCCGCCGTGACGCCAAACGCCCTCAGTCGCTCATTGTCGAGCCAGATGCGCACCGCGCGCTCACGACCCCCGACCAATTTCACGGCGCCCACACCGTCGAGGCGTTGAAGACGTTCCTTGGCCACATCGTCGGCGAACGCAGTCAACTCGGCGATTGGCAGATCGCCGGCGATCATGACGGAGATGATCGGCGCCGCGTCCGGATCGACCTTGTCCACGATGGGTGGATCCATATCCGCAGGCAATTCTGCCAGGGCGACCTGCACTTTGTCCCGAACATCCTGGACCTTCTCGCGGGCATTGGAGCTCAGATTGAACTCGATCAGAATTTGTGCGCGCCCTTCACTGGAAAAGGATTGCAGCGTTTCAATTCCGTCGATCGTGTTGATGTACTCTTCCAGGATGTCGGTGACTTCCGACTCCATGGTTTCCGCAGAGGCCCCGTCCAGCGTCGCCGTCACATTGACATACGGAAATTCAACATCGGGAAACAAGTCAACGCCCAATCGTCCCATCGACATAAGGCCGAGGCCGACCAAGGATGCGATGAGCATCACGGCAAATACAGCGCGGCGGATCGAAATATCGACGAGCCACATCATGAGGGTGTGAGCTCAATCCTGACGCCGTCATACAGCGGCTCCGAGGCTGTCAGCACGACTGTTTCTCCGATCGTCAACCCGTCAAGAATCTCTACACGATCAGCATCGATGTCTGTGATTTTTACGGGACGACGCTTAGCTTGCGCGTTTGTGACAAGGTAGACGTATCGATCTTCGCCCGTACCTTGAATTGCTCTACGCGGCAGGACGGTGGCAGACCGGGGATCAACTTCGACCTCGGCGCGGACCGACTGCCCGGCTTTGACAGCGCAATCGGGGTTCGCAAATGCCATGCGGAATTCTACCATCCGCGAAGTCGGATCAACTCGGTCGTTCAAGATGAGGATCTGTGATTCTATCGGATCACTGCGGCCATCGACGTAGAGATGACCTTTCAAGTCGAGCCGCAAACGCGCGAGCTCGGACTCAGGCGCAAACAAGATCGCCGCAGCAATCCCGCACTCCTGAACCTGAACAACGGCGGAGTTGCCCATTCCGGAGAAGCGGTTGGCCATGAACACGCCCTCATCGATATAGCGAGCTGTGATGGCGCCATCGAATGGCGCGCGGACTGTTGTATCCCCGAGCGCCTGCTTGGCGGTTTCCACTTTTGTCTCCCCGAGTCGCAGGTTGGCGCCGGCAACCTCCAGGGCGGTTTTGGCATCGTCAAAGACCACAGGGGACACGACGCCTTTGGTTTCCAGTGGCGTGTAGCGGTCCACGAGTGTCTGTGCGCGTCTAACTTCGGCCAGGGCAACGTCCCGCATTGCTTCGGCTTCGACGAGGCTGCGCTGATAATCGACCTGCCGGGTTCTAAAGAGCGGGTCGCCCTTACGAACCCTGTCACCCACCCGGACGAAAATCTGTTCAACGACCCCCTCCGCCAACGCGCCGATATTGCTGGTTTGCTTGGCGGCAATGGTCCCGGATGCAATCAAATAGTCGTCCCGCATGACCGTTTCTGCGGATACCGTTTCAACCTGGACAACCCGGGTCTCGACTTCAGCGGTAACGCCGGCCGCCGCAGGGACGGCTTGCCCTTCAGGCTCTGCGTCCCGGCATCCCGAGACCAGAATCAAAATCACGCAGAGAGAGAGCGTCGTGCGAATCCTCACGAACGCCCCTGCATCAGGTAGGCGCCGCGCCCGCTCGAAAGCAGGGCTCCGTCGGCGTTCATTACAGTTGCTTCGGCGACAGAGAGAGTTGCCCCAAGACGGACAATTCTTCCCGTTACACTCAGCGTTCCTGGCGTGGCCGGTTTGTGATAATCGACCCGCAAGTCCGCCGTCGCGGCAGGCATGTTACCCGAGGCGAGCAGGGCGTAAAATCCGGTAAGATCAATCAGCGCAGCGATGACACCGCCATGGGCGGATTGTATCCGCGGATTGGAAACCACTTCCTCTCGCCATGGCATTTCCAGCACCAGCTTTTCCGGGTCCGTGCTGATCGCCTTCAACCCTAACCAACGATGGAAGGGTGCCGCTTCGAGTGCAGCCTGCACCTGTTCCAGACTGAGCATGGAATCACTCATACAGGGGTCTGCTCTCGTATCGTTCGAAGAAAGGACACAACCGCTTCGATGAACACATCGTTGCGATCGCCGGCCACCATATGTCTTGCGCCTGCAACGTCAGTGTAATGTGCCTGTGGCGCGAGGGATCTAAACGCCGCGACGGAGTCTTCTGAAACCAGCTCGCTCATACGCCCACGAATGAGATGAAGCGGCACACGGATGTCCCGAACCGCTTGCTCCAGATCACCGGTGTGAGCAACTCCGGAGCGGCGCATGACGCCGGTGATAAAAGCAGGGTCCCAGTGCCATCGCCAACGCCCATCTTCGCCCTGCCGAAGGTTCTTGCGTAGCCCTTCAAGGTCTTTCGGCCTGGGACGGTGTGGTAGGTAGGTGGCAATCACATCAGCGGCCTGTTCCAGTGAGTCAAAGCCTTCGTGAACATGCGCGCCCATGAACCCGACAACCTTGGTGACACCCGCGGCGTCCATGTTCGGCGTAATGTCGACCAGCGTAACCGATTCAAACGCATCGCGTGACAACATGCCTGCGGCAACTATGGCTGCTAGTCCGCCAAGCGAAGCGCCGACCACATGCGGTCGCGTACCACCACGCGCCACGTGTTCACCAACCTTAATAAGGTCCCGCGCGATAGCTTCCAGAGAGTAATCACCATCTGCAGCCCAATCACTTTCACCGTGTCCGCGAAGATCCAAGGCAATAGAGCGATAGCCTTCAAATGCCACCGTCTTTGCGGCGCCGCTCCAGGCGTGGCGGGTTTGCCCTCCGCCATGGGCAAAGATCACCGGCGGGGCGGCTGGATCGCCAAAAGAACTGAGCGCCAGTTTCAACCCTTGTGCATGAAGATACCCGTCACGACTGCTCAAAATACCCATCCGCTTTGGCTACTTGTAAGGATACTCTTATTAAGTTACCTTATAAATATCGTCAATGGAGAAACGTATGACGTCGCCCACTCGGTCGCCCGCTGCCGTCCTTCAAGGAGATCCCAGAATAGATTTCAGCTTCCTTCTTGGTGACGTCACCCGCCTAGTGCGCCGGGCATACGATCAGGAAATGGCAGCGATTGGCCTGACGCGATCACAGTGGCACCTGCTTGTTTACGTGATCAGGCTGCAGAGCCCGACCCAGACGCAACTTGCGGAAGCACTCGATATTGCGCGTCCATCTGTCGGCACGCTGATCGATCATCTCGAAACCACAGGTTACGTCTCACGTGTGCGCGATGCTGGCGACCGACGTGTCTGGCGGATTATTCCGACCCGTTTGGCGATCCAGCGCGCAGAAGAGTTTGCGCGAGCGGCCGAGCGTGTTGCATCGCAAGCCTTCGACTCGGTCGCGCGCAATGATCTGACCAAAGCAACGGCTTTGCTTTTGACAATTAGCGACAATCTGAAGTCCTGACTCGTCTTTGGCCGGACTGAAATGAGGAACTCCCGCGAAAGTCGCGGATCGGCACACAAACGAAACACTGCGGCACCTGACCCGCCACTGAGTTTCTGTCCGAAGGGGAATGGCGTTTTTCGGCGTCAAACCCCGAGCAATTGCTGGTCAAATGTCGCGTTTGGGCCAATCCAGCTCTGATGGCCAGAACATTACGACCGGCTGGTTCGCTCAACAAGCGCCGTTACGCCCAAGGGTGGAAGGCTGCTCGATTTCAAACTGAGGCACAACCGAACTGAGACCCACAAGGGCGGACATTCTCAGGAACAATTGGTTGAGGCAGCGACATGATCCTTCGGGAACATTCTTGGATGCGGCAATACGTCGGCCATCTCGGTTGTCGCTCATCACGACGTCGACCGCTTTCGGATCTGCAGATGCCGATCCCTCGTTTCCAATTGCTCCCCCCCTTACCGCCGCGGCGGCGACTCGACTTTTCATGGGCGGTGTGAAGGCAACCTGGCCTACCTATCGATATCCCGTGTATCGCGACCTCCAATCTTCCGCGCGACCTGACCGATGAAATGATCGAACCGCTTCTGGCCGAGGGCGTGGGCGATATCGCGATCGCCTTCCGGGATCGGTTCGGTGCGGGTCAGCCAATAGTAGATGTAGTGGGCGAGCGTCTCGTAGGTGTAGGCGACATCGCGCTCGATCTCGGCTTGTCGTCGGTCGAAGGCATCCACCCGCGCCAGCAGCCGCTCTTCGAGGACCGAGCGCGCCTCTGGATCGAACCAGGCCCTGAGCGCGTCCTCAACGATGGCGGTCTTGGTCGCGCCGGGTCTGTCGGCCGCCTCGCAGAGCTGGGCGTAAAGTTTTGTTGAAATTCGAATGTTCACACGTGGCTTTCCCATGGGATCAGAACTCCGGCAGGAAATCAGGATCACCGCGATCGGCGGCGACAGCGCGTCGGACGGTTTCGAGGTTGCGGTCATCGGACGGATCGGCGCCGTCCTGCGGATCCGGTGACAATTCGTGCTCAGGTTCCGCACAATGAGCCTCAGCCGTGATCTCATGTTCCGGCTCCCGGGTGCGTTTCAGTGAGAGGCCGTCCGTCTCGCCGGGACGTGGCTCTGCTGCCTCGGCGGCAACCGGCGCGGCAACGCATGTCGTCCAGGCGGCGGCGGAGGCATCGCCGGTCCATTCGACGGACGCGGGCGGCAAGACCCGCCGCGTGAAATTCGCGTCCTCATAATAGCGCAGCTTCTTAGCGAGCACCGGCGGCGTGCCGGAGACCATGACGATCTCGTCGGTCGGCGCGAGTTGCATGACCTCGCCAGGCGTGACAAGGGCGCGCTGGGTTTCCTGACGCGAGACCATCATATGTGAGAGCCAGGGCGCGAGCCGGTGGCCGGTATAGTTCTTCTGGGACCGGAGTTCCGTCGTCGTACCGAGGGCATCGGAGACCCGCCTTGCGGTGCGCTCATCATTGGTCGCAAAACTGATCCGCACATGGCAGTTGTCGAGGATCGAATTGTTCGGCCCGTAAGCCTTCTCGGTCTGGTTCAGCGACTGGGCAATGAGATAGGCGCGGATGCCATAGCCCGCCATGAAGGCGAGCGCGCTCTCGAAGAAGTCGAGCCGCCCGAGCGCAGGAAACTCGTCCAGCATGAGCAGTAGCCTTCGCTGTCCCTTGACGGGAAGCTGCTCTGTCAGCCTGCGTCCGATCTGATTGAGGATGAGCCGGATCAGCGGCTTGGTGCGCGACAGGTCCGAAGGCGGAACAACGAGATAGAGCGACAGGGGTTCACCTGCCCCGACCAGATCCTCGATGCGCCAGTCTGAATGGCCCGTCACTTCGGCGATGACCGGATCGCGATAAAGCGACAGGAAGCTCATCGCGGTGGAAAGAACACCGGAGCGTTCATTCTCTGACTTGTTCAGAAGCTCCCGCGCCGCCTGCGCCACGATGGGATGCACGCCGCGCGTCCCCAGGTGCGGTGTCGTCATCATGGCGCGCAGCGTGACGGCGAAAGAGCGCTTCGGATCGGACAGGAACCGCGCGCACCCCGACAAGGTCTTGTCGGTTTCGGCATAGAGCACATGCAGGATAACGCCGACGAGCAAAGCGTGCCCGGTCTTTTCCCAATGATTGCGCCGCTCCAGCGAGCCTTCAGGATCAACGAGAATATCGGCGATATTCTGAACGTCGCGCACCTCGTGCTCGCCGCGCCGGACCGCCATGAGCGGATTGTAGCGGGGGCTCCGCCGGTCGGTCGGATCGAACCGCACGCAGCGCGAGAACCCCGCACGCCAGCCGGAGGTCAGGTCCCAGTTCTCGCCCTTGATGTCGTGAATGACGGCGCTGCCGGTCCAGGAGAGGAGCGTCGGCACCACCAGCCCCACGCCCTTGCCCGTACGCGTCGGCGCAAAGGCCATCACATGTTCGGGTCCGGCATGGCGCAGATACCGCCCGCGCCAGCGCCCCAGGAACACGCCGTCCTCTCCCAGAAGCTCCGCGCGTTTGAGGTCGGCGCCATTAGCCCAGCGCGCCGAGCCATAGGTTGTGACGTTGCGCTCATGGCGGCTGCGCAGGACTGAGCCGACAATCGCCGCAAGAAATCCGAGCGCCGAACCGGACACCGCGATCAGGCCGCCACGCGCGAAGACCTCCGGCGCATAGGCCTCATAGGCATACCACCACTGGAAGAGCCGCCAGGGTTTGTAGACCGGCGCGTCCCCGACGAAGAACCAGGGCGCGCCGAGCGCAGGCTGGAAGCCCAGAGCCTCTGCCGTCATCTGAGTGGCGAGCCAGACTGCACCGATGATGAGGGCGAACACCACCGCGATCTGGCCGATGAGGATTTTCGTGCCGGTCATGGCGGGTCCTTCCGGGAGTTGGTTTTGAAGGCTCCCAGAATGGTCGCGCGCAGGCGGGTACGCCCAGTCGCAAAGTGCGCCAAAGCGTGCAACGCCCTGCATAGGCGTGCATGAAGTCAGCGCGATAAGCCCAGCGCGCGCTCCATACCGAGGCTCCAGGAGAGGCCCCGCGCGGTGCGCTGGATGCTCAGCTCGCGGCCAATCTGTCGACCGAGCGCCTCGCGCCAGGGCACCAGCGTGAACTCCTTGGCATTGCCGACAATTGCCATGCGCCCGGCCCCGAGATCGACATGACCTTCGAGCGTGCCTTCGAACCCGTCGCCCGGCTGCAGCGCCAGCGCCTCACGGTTCGAACGCGCCGCAATCGCGGCGCTGGCGCGTGTCAGCTCCATGACCCGAAAGCGGGCACGCTGATCGTCTGACAGGCGGTCCTGCCCCTCGCCAAGGTAGCCTTGCTCACGGAGCCATGCCTGTCGCTGTGCCCGGAGCGTGCCGATCTGCGTTTCGGCTGGCGCTTCCGCATCTGTCGACCGATCGAGCCAGGTCTCACCTCGAAAGCGAACCTGCTGCTCGGCTGGCAACCAGGATAGAACCGCCAGCCGGACCCCGCCTGACGCTCGCGCCTCGTGGCTCGCCGCCCGCTCCAGAAAATCCTCGCCCACCTGCCATTCACCGGTGGCAAGCCGCGCGCCAATCCCGGCCCGGCACAGGGCTTCGAGCCTGCGTTTCAGGGAGAGCCGGTAATCCGGTTTCGAGCCCGGATCGTGGCGCGCATGCAGCGCCTCCGACCAGATGCCGCCCGCAGAGTCCGCAACCGCCGCGATGGCCCGGTCGGAGGCGCGCGCTGTGGCGCTTGCCCGCCTCAGCTCCACCACCGCGCCTTGCATTGGCGGCGCCGCCATATCGACCGCGCCTGCCGGGACATGCCATATCCGGCCATCAAAATCCTCGACCAGCAGAAAGCGCGTGTCGCGCAGCTCATCCTCGGGACCATACGCCTTCACAAGTCCCCGGATCCGGTCAGTTCCGGGCTTCAGCTCCTCAATGAAGGACACGGCCCGTCCCTGCCGCGTGTACTCTGCTGCCAGCGTGCAGATGATGTCGCCCCGCCGGGCCTCGCGTTTCAGTCTGTCCTGCCAGCCGGTCTTCATCTCGAAAACCCGCTCATCGAGCCGCCTTGCAAGGCCCAGGGATTCCAGATGCCGCAAACGCCTCAGTTTCAGCGCGCGATTGAATCGAGCCCCGCTGCCGCTCGCCTCGCCAAGCTCGATGCGCCCGCCCTCAAGCGCCGCGTCGATCTCCCGATCGAGCCCGGTCCAGCGGTCCTGGCCAACTTCCCTCTCCCGCGCCTGCGCGATCTCCAGCGCCCGCCTCGGACCGAGCCGTTGTGTAACCAGGTCCTCGGCGGTTTCGCGAAGGCCGTGCATCAGATAATCGCGGGCAATCACCACGTCGCGCATACGCGCATCGCGCCCGCGAATGACGATATGGGTGTGGGGATGACCGGTATTGTGATGATCGACCGCGACCCAGTCGAGACGCCTGCCAAGGTCTCGCTCCATCTGCGCCACGAGTTCGCGGGTGGCGCTTTTGAGATCGCCAAGGCGCGCGCCGTCTTCAGGTGAGACGATGATGCGGAACTGGTGCCGGTCCTGCTCGCTGCGCTCAAGGAAGCCCCGCGCATTAACGCTGTCGCTCTCCCGGTCATAGAGCACGCCGCCTTCTCCGCCCCTGTCCACACCATCACGCTGGAGATAGCCAAGATGGGCACGGTAAAGGCAGGGCCCGAAGCGTCCGCCGCGTGCGATATGAACCTTCACCACGACGCGGCGCATATGCAGGCGTGAAAGACGCCCGGTCTTGAGCCCGCGCGTGCCGGCGGCGCGACCTGCTCCGGAACGCGCGCCTGTGAAGGCGGGCCGTCTTGCCTTTGGCAGCTTCGCGATCGCCCGGCGCAGCTTGCGTAAGGCGCGCCGTCCTGAGCCTCTCCCCTGATCGCCGATCCGCCCGAGGCGCGGTGTAAAGGGCGTCTCCTCGCTCACAGTGCGGCCTCCGGCCCGTGCACCTTAAAAATCCTCGATAAATCTGAGACTTGCCAGAAACCCGTGCACCGCAATGCTGTGCAAAGGGTTCCAAAAAAGAGATGTGCAGACAAGGCGTTAGGTGGCATGTGGTGCCACAGCTTCAATCTCGCCCTACCGGGTTCGCTTCTGATTCCCTTGCATCCGCATGTATCGCTTTGCATCCGCTTGCGCCCTGTCTGTCCCGGGCCACGAAAACGGGGATGGCGACGCCATCCAGGTCTGTTTGTTTTACGGGACCGAAATACCGGCCATCAAGCGACGCCGGATGCGGCGTCAGCAGGAAAAGCTCATCGCTTTCAAGCCGGACACAGCCATCCCACACAGGCAGGTTTCGGCCACTGGAATCGACAATCAGCGCTTCCGCCACAACTTCATCATTGATCAGAATGTCGCGTCCGGTCCGGCAGATTTCATCGCCGGGACCCCCGGCAATCTGTTTCAATAACGGCCAGTCTTCGCCAACAAATTCATGCTCCTGCGCCCAGTTCGCTTGCACGCTCTGGCTGGAGACGACGACCCATCGGCCAGGGGTGAAGGGCGCGTCGCTCAGCCAGTAAAGCCCTGTCGGTGCGCTCGCGGTCCGGTTCCAGATCAAGCGATCTGCGGGGTCGAGAACCAGACCGAAAAAGACAAGACCGGCGCTAAATCCTGTCATCCAAAGCGTGCGCTTTTTCATTCCGGCTTCTGCAGGCGTTCGGATGTGGACGCATAGGAATTGCGCTCTGACCAGCGGATGAGATCGGGTTTCGGATAGAAGACCCGCGCGCCATGTTTGCGGTAAATCGGCCCGCGTCCCTCGCAGCGATAATGGTCAAGCGTTGAGCGTTTCAGCCTCAGAAATTCTGCCGCTTCCTCGACACTCAAAAGCTCCGGCCAGCCATCGTTTCGGCGATCATTTCGTCTGTTTTTCGTCATTGTACACAGTGTCCTTTCATCACTTTTGAGACGAAAGGATTGGCGGAGATTGCGGGATTTTGCAGAGGGAAAATGGATCACATGAATTTTCCCCCGACGTTTTAACCAAGGAAAAAGCATAAAAAAACCGCCCCGGAGAAAGCCTCCGGGGCGGCGTTATGGTTGGTGTTTCGGCGTCTAGCCCTGCGGGTTCCAGAGGATGACGTGGCGGCCATCCTTATCCTTGACCGGGGCGAGGTTCGCATAGATTTTGCGCGGGCCGATCATCGGGTCTGCGAGGGTGAGCGAGACATATTCGCGGCCCGAAGACTTCGCGGTGCGGACCCAGCCGCCGCCAATATCGGAGCCTTTCTCTCCGGCATAGACCCTGAAATCGGGCTGTTTGTCGGCGGTCTTTTCGTCATTTTTGATGATGCGGATCGGCGTGTTGAGGCTCATCATGGCAAGTGCGCCTTCAAAGCCTGTGTCTGTTTCGCTGACATATCCAAGTGCGTTAGCCATTTTCATATCTCCTTTTGGCTTCGTGTCGCGGGCGCCCCGATGGCTCCGTTGACGCTGACCTAAAGGGACGGCGGGCGGCAGGTCTGAACCGCGAAGCGGGCGCAGCAAAGCGGAGCACCGCCCGGTGGCGGAAATTTGATTCGCGGTGAATGCGCGTTCGGTCTTCTTCAGACCGAACAGCAGAGGAAATTTCTGGCGATGGGCGGTTTCATGGCCCGCAGGCGGTCGTCCAGGTCAGGCAAGGAAACGGGGCCGCTCGGGGCGTCCTTCGTGCAATGCCAGAGGTGTTTGCAACTGGCAGGCACGCCAATATGTCAGGAACAAACAGGGCAGTTGGTAAGGAAACCACCCATGTCGTTTCGCGAGCTTGCTTCCGCGCCACCAACAGGAAAAGACCGCCCGGCAAAACTGCCGGACGGTCCCGAACCATGCCGCTTACGGGAGGCGTGTCAGGCGGCGATGGCTGTCTTTGCTTCCGGGGTTTCGAGCGAAGCCCTGTCCTCGCTGTCCTCGAACAGACCCCTGACGGCCTCCCACGCTTCGGCGGGCGGGCATGGCGCGCCGTCAAGATAAGAGGATGGCGACTGCCGCATCCAGCGGGGCCGCCAGTCCGGGTCGGGGTCGCATCCATGCCCGGCGATGCGGTTGCGGATGACGGATTTCTGCGCCTTTCCGGTATCGGTCAGGACAGACCGGGCCGTGGATGGCGAGGCGATTTCAGCGACCACTTCATTGATGACGCGCTTGTCGCGCAGCAAGTAAAAGAACGCCTCATCGGGCGACCACAGCGCGGCAAAATCCGTGTCCGTCACATGTGCGGCGGCTTCGACGGCGGGCGAACCTGCCTGCAGGGTTTCGCCCATTGCGACGGCGAGAACATGCAGCACCTCTTCATCACTGAGCGCCAGAAGCCGGGCGAAGGTCTCGCAAGGGTCGGCGGGAAAAGCATTCTCCGCCACCAGCGAACCGTCTTGGTCATCCTGCCCAATCAGCGCCTTGGCCTTGGCGCGGTGCGCGGCGAACTTCACTTCCCCTGCCGAAGCCGCGAGGCTTTCCGCGGTCGCTTCCTTCCGTGTGCGCTGCTGCTCAACGTCCAGCCGCCAGTTATCCGAGCGGGTGACAAGATGGGCGACGGCGAGGCGCAGCGCGACGCCGGGCGCATCGCACAGACTCGCCCTGACGGCGGCGTGACGGTGCAGCGCGACATATTCCGCCAAGGGACCGGACATTTCCGGTTTTGGGGCGGGCTTGCCGTTCTCGCCATCGCCGCCCCGGCCAAGGATACGCTCGATTTTCTCGATGTCCTTTGATGGCAGATAGCCTTCATGGGCCGTGACAGAGCCGTCATGGCGGGTCTCGATATAGACCTTGCCGCCGTCTTTCCGGCTGCGCTTGCCATGCTCCCATGTCAGGAAGTGCGCGCCCCGTTCCAGCACGACGGTTTCGGCCCAGCCCTCATTCCGGTAGCGTTCGGCCATGTCGGCGATGGCCTCATTCTGGCAAGTCCAGAACAGGTCAGCGTCCCCGAAAATGGCAGTCTCGCCGAACAGGTCGGTCAGCACGGTCCCGTCATAGGCTTCCAAATCGAACAGCGCCTTGTCGGTGGTGATGCGGCCGCCGCCTGTGAGCCAGTCTTTCAACTGCTCGCCGCGCGGGGCGTATTCGTCTTCCGCGTTCAACAGGGTCAGCCAGTCTTCCTGCTGCTCTTTTGTGGCGAGCGTCAGGGCGTAAAGCGTCCGCTTGTCGATGATTTCGGCCCTGTAGAGCGCCTTGATATCATCGGTGAGCGCCGTCAGCGCCAGCACCCGGCGCACCATGAGTTCGGTGACGCCGAAGCGCTCTGCAATCACCGTGACGGTCTCGCCTTTTGAAGCAAGCCGGGCGAAGACGTCATATTGCAGAAACTCGTCGGCTGGAAGGTGGGTGGTGTTCTCGACAAGGGTCGCTTCCAGCGCGGCAATGTCATCGCCGGATTGCATAACGAGACAGGGCGCTTTCTGCGCCTTGCCTGTCTCCTTGGCGAGGCGTTTGAGGGCGAAGAAACGGCGGCGTCCGGCGACAACGCCATACTTGCTACCTTCCTTGCGGACCAGCATGGTCTGCAAGACGCCGCGCGACTTTATCGACGGATAGATGTCGGAAATGTCGGGCGCTTTGCGCCCGTGGCGCATATTGAGCCGGGACACTTTCATGTCGGTGATAGGGATATGTTTTAACTGCATGGCGTTGCCTCCTTCATGATGTGCAGTTGGTGGGATGCCCCGTGCGTCAGCGCACAGGGCGGTTTTCAAGCCAGAGGCGGTAGGCGCGATGCGCCGCCCCCTCGCTCTCGAAAATGTGGAAACAGCCGCAGACCAGCACGGCCCATGCGCCAATGTCTTCGGCGTCAAGCGATGCAAGCGCCGCGTCGAGTCGGCTGATGCGAAAGGGCGGATTCGTTCGGCAGACAAAATGTCCCCCGGACCTTTTGTTTATCTGCCTCACCATGGCGCCGCTTCCATCGCTGCGGCAGCGCTGCAGGGGTCCGGCGCGGCATAAGCGAGAATGTAATCAGCCGCCTTGGAAGCGAGCGACGCGGCGCGAAAAATGGCGCGCTTGTCCTCGCGCAATACTTCCAGCCAAGAACCGATGTAATCCGTATGCCGCACGGTCGGGGCGATGGACTGGTCCGCGCAGATGAACGCACTGGCGAGTTCCGCCACCAGTTCCTCGCGGGCGTAATCTTTGGTGCCGAATGCGCCTTTCAGGTCGCGGGCGAGGCGTTTCGGGTGCCCGGTCCAGTGGCCAAGCTCATGAAAGCAGGTGCGGTAATAATTGATCTGGTCAAAGAAAGCAGGCTGCGGCGGAACCTGAATGAAATCCCTGGACGGAACATAATAGGCGCGGTCGCCGCCAATCCTGAAATCCGCGCCCGTCGCTGTAATCAGCGCTTCGGCGCGGGGGATAATCTCGCGCTCCGGCAAGTCGGGCGCGTTGGCGGTCAGGTCTTCGGGCAGGCCGTCGCACTGGTCTGCATTGAACACGGTATAGCGTTTGAGAAACGGCACCGTGCCCGGCGACTCGCCCGTCTCGCGCACACGTTCCCGTTCGGCTTTCGGGGTGAAGCGGTCGGCATAAACAACCGTCGTGCCGCGCTCGCCTTTGCGAACACACCCGCCAAGTGACAGCGCCTGTTTGAAGGTCAGCCATGTCTGACAGGAACGGCTTTGCTCAATCGCCGCGCCCCATAAAAGCAGAATATTGATTCCGGAATAGCGCCTGCCCGTCGCGCCATTCTCGGGCAAGCCAAGCGGAGTAGCCCCCTCCACCCCGCCCCAAGGCTGCACCCAAGGCGCGCGCCCCTGTTCCAGTTCCGCGATGATGTTATCCGTGACCTCTGAATAAAGGTCTTTCCGCGTGTTTCGTTGTCTGCGGCGCTGCGCCATCTCTGCCTCCTCTGACCCCCGCTTTTTTCCCGCAAGGCGGGGGCGGTGAGAGGCCGCTGGCCAGATGGCGTCAGGCGTGAGCGGAAGGGGTCAGGTAGGAGGCCGCAGGCACATAGACGATCTTCAAGACGCCGCCCCCCTTCCGGGAGCGCCGCCATCTGGCATGCGCGCCTCCGCCCCCGCCTGAGAGGGAAAAAAGAAGCAAACATGCCGGCGCGCCAGCGCCGACCGAATCCTTCACAACACTGCTTAAAAACTGCGCCAGGGATGAAAGCCCGAAGGGCCGGGACGGCGCGCAGCGATGGCCTGGTTCACGCCAGCCCGGCCGGCGAAGGCCGGGGCGCCCTTTCCTTGGTCGAACAGCCGAACACCGCCCTTAGAAAAAACGCCGCGTTCGCTGCTTATAGGCGCAATACTCATCCCCATACTGGCGTTCCAGCCAGGGCTCTTCTATCCTCGGAGCGAGCCAGTACATCGCTGCCCATAAAGACAGCAGAAACGTTACGCGCAAATCGTTCAAGATGATCGCCCAGCCCAGCAGACCAAGCCAGGTCACGACATAGATCGGGTTCCGGCTGAAACGAAACCAGCCATCTGTCACCAGCCCCCGCGCTTCGCCGAAGGCATTGCGCCAGCCCATCTGGATTGAGATCCAGAAGGCAAGGCCAATACCCGTGACCGCCAGCACGCCGCCGACACCTTGCCGGGCCATGGCCCCCGCATCCTCCGCCGGCTCAAAAACGAGGATGGAGAGCGCAACAAGCGGGTATAGAAACAAACGAAAAAAGGCCCAGAACGTCCGGTATTGCCAGCTCCGTTTTTCCGGAGGCGGAAAAAACTGAAAATCGCGTCGGAACAGCGATACCGCACACAGCGAAAAGATCGCTGCCGCTCCGGACACTGACAATCCGAACGCCAGCCATTCCATCCATAGGGGTGTATTGAACACAGGCGCGCCTCCTAAATCCAGCGCCGCGTGCGGATACGGTAGGCGTCAAACGCTTCACCGAATCTCGCCTGCAGCGCGCGCTCTTCCGGTTTGATCTGAAACTCAGTCATCAGCCAGACAAAGAGAATTGGAGCTACGAAAGCGGACAAATTGCCCATCAGAAACGCGCCGCCTGTCAGAATGGCCGCCATGGCCAAATACATCGGATTGCGGCTGATGCGGTAAAGCCCTGTGGTGACCAGCGTGGCAGCCTCTTCAGGGGCGAGCGGATTGACGGTTGTGCGGGCGCGGATGAATGCGCCGAGCGCGAGCGCCAGAATGGCCATGCCAGCAGCGATGAAAAGCAACGCCGCCGCAGAACGCCACACGCCTTCGAACGCCAGAAAAGGCGTGACAGAGGACAGTCCCCAGCCGATCGCACCGCAGATCAGGACCTGAACAAGAGGTGGAATGCGCAGGCTCATGAGGACGATTCGACCGGAGTCGCATGCGACGCGCCGGTTGTGTTCAGTTCCCGCAGGGCCTGCAGCGTGATGGCGCTCGCCGATTTCAGGAACAGGCCCGCCAGAAGGGCGGCGACAAGCAGGTCCGGCCAGGCCGTTCCGGTCAGCGCGACAACCCCGCCAGCGACGATCACGCCGACATTGCCGATGGCGTCATTGCGCGAGCAGAGCCAGACCGAACGCACATTGCTGTCGCCGTCGCGCCAGCGCAGCAGTATCAGCACGCTCGCGACATTGGCGGACAGTGCCAGAAAGCCGACCACTCCCATGGTTGCGGCTTCCGGCGGCGCGCCGTTCATGACCCTCAACACGGTCATGCCGAGGACGGCGATCGCGATCGCTGCGAGCGAGGCGCCTTTGATCAGCGATGCAAGCGCCCGCGTCCTCAGGCTCGCCCCGATAACGAAGAGGCTGAGCGCGTAGGTCGCCGTATCGCCTGCGAAGTCGAGTGCGTCGGCTTTGAGGGCCTGAGAGCCCGACATTATCCCCGCCGTCATTTCAAACAAAGAACATGACCGCATTGATGGCGATGACGGCCATCAGAGCCCGCTTATAAGCAGGCGAAACCCCATCAAATGTTTTGTCCTCACAGCAACCCGACATCTTCTAATCCTATTCCCCATTGACGATTCTCGAAGAAACCCTACAGTCTACAGCGACTATAGAGGCAAGACTTTTCTTTGGAGCCCGGAATGACGCAGATGACCATTGGTCGTTTATCGAAAGCGGCGGGCGTGAAAGTGACAACCATACGCTATTATGAATCGATTGATTTGATGGGCGAGCCGGACCGAAGTTCGAGCGGCCAACGGCTATATGGCGATGAGGCCGTGCAGCGTTTGTCGTTCATACGGCATGCCCGTGATCTTGGTTTTCCGATGGAGGCCGTTCGTGAAATGATTGATCTGCAAACTCAGCCGGATCAGGATTGCACGGCCGTGGACGCGATAGCCCGTGAACAGCTTGCAGATGTGCGCAAACGCCTGACGCAGCTTGAAGCGCTTGAGGCGGAGCTCAAACGGATGATTACGTGCTGCGAGGGCGGCCGGGTTGACACGTGTCGGATCATTTCAACGCTCAATGATCATAGCGAATGCATCGCAGATGCGCATGAGCGGCTTTCGACCTTTTGAGCAAACCGCTTGACCCTACAGTGACTGTAGATGGTAATTCTCTTCCATTATTGAAAGCACCTCCCGATAAATTTGGATGGGCGAGACTGAATGGAACAACGACAAAGCATACGTGTAGTCTCTCAATTGAGAGCATTGTCATGAGCAAAACATCTACCTCCCCAACAGCAGGCTCCGACACTTCGCTCCCGTTTCGTTACCGGGTATCAGGAATGGATTGCGCGCGAGATGCTGCCGAAATCGAACGGGCGGCTCAATCGGCTGGTGTCGCCCCAAAAGCCGTCAAAGTTTCGGCTGCGACACATATTATGACGCTATGGGTTTCAGAGTCCCAACTTCCAGAAATCGAACTTGGCGTCGCCAAAACCGGTTACGGCTTCGAGAGAATTGCGCCAGGCGATGATGGCCCCGCCGCCTCACAAACCCAAAAGAATCCGGAGTATTTACGCGCCCTTTGGATCGTAATTTTCCTGAACGTTGGTTATGGAATTGTGGAAATGATCGCGGGTTTTTTCGCCGGTTCACAGGCGTTAAAAGCTGATGCGTTAGATTTTGTCGGTGATGGTCTCATTACATTCCTCGGCGTGCTCGCAATCGGCTGGAGTCTTGCCTGGCGCGCTCGTTCAGCCATGATTCAAGGCGTATTCCTAGCTTTGCTTGGCTTCGGCGTACTCGCGAATACGGTGTGGCGTCTTCTTAATCAAACGATACCTGACGCTGCCCTGATGGGCATGTTCGGGCTCATCGCGCTCGTCATAAATGTCATCGCCGTCTTACCGCTACTCCCTCACCGAAAAGGCGACGCTAATGTCCGCGCGGTTTGGTTGTTTTCACGTAATGACGCCATCGGGAACGCGGCCGTAATTGTGGCAGCAGGTTTGGTCGCCTGGCTCGGTCACGGTTGGCCCGATCTCGTGGTTGCAGTCGGGATCGCCGGGCTATTCCTGCATTCTGCATGGGCAATAATTCGCGATGCACGCAACGACCTCAGAGCCGCAATATGACCATTCAGAAGATTGGATTCATCATTGGTCTGGGCGTTCTGGCGATAGATCAACTCACTAAAGCACTTATCCTCAATATTGATGCCCTGGATAACGGTGTGACGGTCCTTCCATTCTTCAACATTGTGCGGCTCAAGAACAATGGTATCAGCTTTGGTCTTCTAGGCAGCCTGCCTCCCTGGCTCCTTACTCTAGCCGCTCTATCGATCGTCGCGGTTTTATTCTATTGGTTATGGCGCACCGCTGATCGCCAGATCGCAACCGCACTCGGGCTGATTACAGGTGGAGCACTCGGAAACATAGTCGATCGCGTGCGACATGGAGCGGTGACCGATTTTTTAGATTTTCACATCAATAACTACCACTGGCCCGCGTTCAACTTCGCCGATAGCGCGATTGTCTGCGGTGTCGGCTTACTGTTGATCTCTGAGTTACTCACGAAGCCACGACGGACGGATAATGCTGAACAAAAATAGCGGCTGATTAATCTGGCCCATGCTTAATAGTTGTCGATGTAAGAATTCGCTTGCCCCTACAGCCACTGTAGGGGCTATAAAACCGACATGATCAAATTCGATTCACTTCGCGTTGGCCTCGCAATGGCCGCCTCAGCGCTCGTAGCAAGCTGCGCCAGCTTTGCCGATCCGCTCACTGAGACGCTACAACCGCTCGGGGCCTGGGCCAGCGGGACCGACGGTGACGCCTGTGAAACCGCTCCGATTACTTATTTTTCATCGGATGGGGTCGTGCTTGTCCTCCTCAGCGCCAAAGGGCCGGTCCATGCGATTGGCAGTTGGGACCGCAACGGCGACGTGCTGGCCATGACGCATAATGACTTTCCGCTCGATCCCAGCGGGCAATCAAAACCCGCTGTTGAACTCAGTATTATGACATTGGACGCTGATAGATTTGTCACCCGAAATGCCAAGGGCGATATTCGGGAACGCATTAAATGCAGCGAGATTGCGATAAAGACGGGTCATGACACTGAGCCGCACTAAATAAATGAATAGATTTAATGATTTTGACAATGAAATTGGATAGTCGTTGAGCGAATGAAAATTGTAACCGTCATATGCACCGCCAGGTTTTGGCTTGCGCTCATGTTGAGCGTGACCCTTGGTATGGGTGCAACGGCGGCCGATATTCATCCTGTGGACGCTGAAGAGATTGCCTGTATGACCGCAGACGCTGAAGCGCATCATGCCGCCGAAATCGGTGACACTGAAAATGATGATAGTGAGCAGCGTCCGGCCCACAAACATCATACTCATAGCTGCGGGCCATGCCATTTGCATATGGTGGGTATGAACAGCCTGACCTTCTCTTACGCTTTATCAGCTACATCGGGGCTTCGCCCCGGCGCAGACCAGCACGTTCCGCGCGCTGGTCCTCACGGTCTTTATCGTCCTCCGCGTGCCTAACCTGACTCTCTGAATCCGCGCCTTTTGCGCGTGGGTTTGATGTCGATTCAGGTTATCACAAGGAAGAATATCCCATGCCAAAATTCAAACAGGGCGCACTCTGCGTCCTGATCGCGGCTGCCTTTGCAGGCACAGCGGTCGCGGCCCCGTGCAACGGGCCAACAGGCAGCGCGCCGACCATCGTGCCCGATGCGCCGCTAACCCTCACTATGGCGCTCATGCAAATCCGTCATGCGTCCCCGGATGTCCGCCGGGCCGCACTGGAGACGCGCGCCAGCGCAGCCGAAGCCGATCAGGCTGGGCGCCGTCTTAATCCGTCAATCGGACTGGAAATTGAAAACTTCTCAGGCACCGGACCGCTCAACGGGTTTGACCAAACCGAAACCACGCTCGCCATTGAGCAGACATTCCAGCTTGGAGGTAAAAGAGCCAAGCGCGAGCGTGCCGCGCGGGCGCGGGCAGCGCTCGCCGACGCTGAATGCCGCGTCATATTAAGAGAGACCGAGCTAGAAGCAGCGCTGCTCTATCATGACCTGATCGCCGCGACAGAACTCGCAGCGCTGGCACGGGAGTCGGCGGATCTCGCCGTGTCTTTGGCTGAAACCGTTGCGAAACGTGTTGAGGCCGGCGCGGCCGCCCCGCCGGAGCGCTCGCGCGCCGAGGCAGATGCGGCTGCACTCAAAGCCGCCGCACTTGCCGCAGACGCTGAAATTGATCAACGCCGCTATGAACTCGCCGCGCTTTGGGGAAGCTCAACGCCGGTTTTTGCGCCCCCGCGCGCCATATTGTCTGATGAAAGTGAAATACTCTCAAAGACGCGCGGGCTTGACGAGCACCCGGCGCTCGCCGCGGCTAAAGCTGGAGCAACAGCCCGCGACGCTGAGCAGGACGCCGCCCGCGCGGCCGGTATTCCTGATGTCACGGTTAGTGCGGGCGTTCGCCAATTTGAAGAGACCGGCGACAATGCGCTCCTGGTCGGGGTCACCGTGCCGATTCCGCTTTTTGACCGTAACCGCGACGCCGCTCGCGCAGCGGGTTATCGCGCCGATGCCGAACGTATCAGCGCCGTCGCCGTTGAGGCCAGATTGCGGTCGCAGCAACAGGCCGCCGCCGCGCGGGTGCGCGCCGCCGAGGCCCGGCTGACGCTACTCGAACAGGAGGCGCTACCTGCGGCCCGTTCCGCCTACGACGCATCTGTTGAAGGCTACGCGGCAGGCCGGTTTGACCTCACATCAACGCTCGATACCCGTAAAGGGCTGATCGAGGCAGGCGTCAGCGTAATTGACGCGCGGCGTACCCTTAATGCGGACCTCATGCGTCTCAAAAGCCTGATCGGTGCCGCCCCGTTTAATGGAGACTTCCAATGAAACAGACACATATTTTGCCAACGACCATGATGGTTCTGGCCGTGATTTTGGCGGGATGCGGCAATGCAACCCCGGATACAAATCGGGTCGCTAGCGAAACCTCCGCCGCGACCGCTGATCACGATGATCACGATGATCATGCCGAAGAAAAAGCGGATCACGATGACCATGGCGAGACCGATCAAGATGATGAGCATGACGATCATGCGGAAAGTGACGGCGAGCCTGACGGCCATGATGATCATAGTGAATCCGAAGGCGACGTTGTAAAACTAACCCAGGACGCGGCCACTGAGGCCGGTATTGAAACAGCAATTGTTGCAGAGGGGGCGATTGCGCAATCTCTCAGCCTTCCGGCCGAAATCCGCTTTGACGCTGATCGTGTTGCCAATGTCTCGCCCAAGGTCAGCGGCGTAATTGGCAAACTCTATGCGAGCGAAGGGGATCACGTGGCACGCGGCGATACGCTGGCGCTGATCAAGAGCCGTGAACTCGCAGGTCTGAAAGCCGCTTGGCTCACGGCGGAAACGCGCAAAGCTCTGGCCAGTCAGGCGCTGGCCCGCGAGGAAAAACTGTTTGCGGACAAGATCACCTCGGAAGCCGATTTGCAAGCCGCGCGGGCGGAATTTGAAGCTGCGAAAGCCGATAGTGACGCGGCTGAAAATGAGCTCCATGCCGCAGGTGTCAGTCATGCCGCACTGGAGCGCATTTCCACGGCGGCTGACGGCGATAATGCCAATGCCTATCTGACAGCGCCGATTGCCGGAACGGTGGTGCGCCGCACGGTCATGCTGGGCGAAACGGTCTCAGCCGGGGATGCCGGCGCTGATCCGCTGTTCACCCTTGTCGACGATAGTGTCGTCTGGGCGGATATTGCCGTTTACAAACAGGACATCGCCCGCATTCGCGTCGGCGCTCCTGTCGCGCTAAAAACCGACAGCGGTGAAATCCTTGCGCAGTCCACAATTGCCTTTGTCTTGCCGGTCATCAGCGAAACGTCACGCACCGCGACGGCCCGCGTGATCGTTGACAACCCGGATGGCACACTGCGACCTGGTCAGTATGTCACGGCCGATCTCAGTGTTGGCACATCTGAGCAGGTTTTGCGCGTACCGGAAGCAGCCATTCAATTGGTTGAAGACAGACCTTCCGTGTTCGTCCCTGTCGAGGGCGGCTATGCACCGCGCGCAGTGATGACAGGCACCAAATCCGGCGGGTTTGTGGAAATCCGCTCCGGCCTAATGGCGGGTGAGGCAGTCGTGACAGACGGTGCCTTCACCCTCAAAGCTCAACTCGAAAAAGACGCCTTTGGCGATGGCCACGGCCACTAGGACATTTGATATGATAAATTTAATGCACCGTATCGCCGGAGGGCGGCTGCTCGCCGCCATCGCGGCGCTCGCCATGACCCTTGGCGGATTATTCGCGTTCAAGGCGCTACCCGTTGACGCCTTTCCCGATGTGACACCCTCACTCGTTCAGGTCTTCACAGAAACCGAAGGCCTCGCCCCAGAAGAGGTGGAGCGCTACGTGACCTATCCAATCGAGACCGCCATGTCCGGCTTGCCAAAGCTAGACCATATGCGCTCGGTCTCAAACTTTGGACTGTCCGTCGTTAACATCTATTTTGAAGACGGCACGGATGTCTATTTTGCGCGCCAGGTTGTTGGTGAACGCCTCGCCGAAGCGCGCGGCAATATCCCCGATGGCTTTGGTGACCCGCAAATGGGGCCGATTTCAACAGGTCTAGGGATTATTCTCTATTTCCGTCTCGAAGATGAGACCGGCGCGCGCGATCTTGTAGAAATGCGCGAAATCCAGGACTGGATCATCAAATACCAGCTTCAGACTGTGCCCGGCGTCACCGAAGTGCTGTCACTTGGCGGTTATGAAAAGCAGTATCAGGTCAGGCTCGATCCGGACGCGCTATTGGCTTACGACATCCAGATTGGTGATGTGATGACCGCCCTTGAGCGCGGCAACAAGACCGAAGGCGCACAATTTCTCGAAATCGGGGCCGAGCAATATACGGTCCGCGGCGTCGGACTGGCGCGATCGGTTGAAGATCTTGCGGAAATTGTCGTCAATGTCGATGATGGCCGCCCCGTGCGGGTACGCGACCTCGGTGAAATCATTGTCGGCGGCGGGGTACGCCAGGGCCTGGCCACCGCCAATGGCGAAGGTGAAGTGGTCGCGGGACTGGTGCTCAAACTCTATGGCGCCAATACGTCCGATGTGATTGCGCGCGTTCAGACACGCTTTGAGGAAATCAACAAAAACCTGCCGGAAGGCGTCAACGCCGTGCCCTATTATGATCAGGGAACACTGGTCAACAAAGCTGCCGCCACGGTGACAACGGCGCTGTGGCAGGGCGCGCTACTCGTCGCACTGGTCGTTTTCGTCTTTCTGGGCGGCTGGCGTCCAAGCCTGGTTGTTGTCCTTTCTATTCCATTTTCCGTGGGCTTTGCCTTCATCGCGATGCAATGGCTCGGCATCAGTGCCAACCTCATGTCGCTGGGCGGCGTGGCCATTGCCATTGGCATGATGGTGGATGGGGCTATCGTCATCGCAGAAAATGTCGACCGGGGATTCCGGGAAAGCGATCCGTCTGTCGATCAGAGAGATGTTGTGGCGCGCTCGGCTGCGGAAGTCATAGCGCCGCTAATTGCGGCCGTTGCGGTGGTGATCGTCGTCTTTCTGCCGCTTTTCTCGCTGCAAGGCGTGGAAGGTAAAACCTTCCGGCCTCTGGCAGCCTCCGCGGCGCTCGCCATGACGGGGTCATTGTTCTACGCCGCGCTGATTGCGCCATCGCTCGCAAATGGGGTCATGCGTCGGAGCAAAAAGCCGCGTGAGGACCGTCCGGGATGGATTGCCCGCACGGTCAGCCAAGCCGCCGGATTCTTCGTTCGCCAGCGTTTGGCGGCGATTGCTCTGGCCGCCATCCTCCTCGTAGCGGGCGGACTGGCCGGATCGCGCCTCGGGTCTGAATTTACTCCTTCGCTTGAAGAAGGTGATGTTCTACTCCGCGTGACCATGGCACCATCTATCTCTTTGACAGAAGCGGCGGAAACGACCACCCGCGTTGAGAAAAGGCTTCTGACGGCCTTTCCGGAAATCAAGTCTATCGTGACCCGAATCGGTCGCGGTGAGGTCGGGGCCCACGCCGACCCGACCAATAGTGCGGAAGCTTTTGTTGAACTCAATCCGAGGTCGGAGTGGCGCAAAGGCTTGTCGCCGGAGAACTTGCGCACAGCGATATCGGAAAATCTCGAAGGTGTGCCCGGTATTGTCGTCAATATCGGTCAACCTATCGCGATGTCTGTTGATGAGCTTTTGACCGGGACGCGCGCAGAACTTGCCGTGAAAATTTTCGGGCCGGACAGTGATGTCCTGTTGAAAAAGTCACAAGAGCTACAGGCCATCTTGCAACAGGTCGATGGGGCAGCTGAAGTTCAGGCTGACCAGATTACAGGGGCGCCACAACTCGTGGTGCGTGTCGATCGCGCGGCCCTCGGGCGGTATGGTCTCGATGTTGAGGACGCGCTTGACGCCTTGCGGACCTCGGTCGGCGGCGCAGAAGCCGGCGCTCTGTTTGAAGGCGTTCGGCAATTCCCGATCGTCGTGCGGTTTCATGAAGAGAGCCGCGATACAGCCGAAGCCATCCGCCGTTTGGTGCTGGAATCGCCGACCGGCGCACGTGTCACGCTGGAAAGCGTGGCCACTATCGAGACCGTGATTGGTCCGCGCCAGATCACGCGAGAGGATGGCGAGCGCTTTATCACTGTCCAATCCAATGTGCGGGGCCGTGACATCGGGTCTTTTGTAACGGAGGCGCAAGCTCTGACGGACGCCAATCTTGACCTGCCTGCAGGCTACCGCGTTGTCTGGGGCGGTCAGTTTGAATTGCAGCAACAGGCCAATGCTCGGTTCGCAGTTGTGATACCAATCACGCTCGGCATTGTATTGCTGATCCTGCTACTGACATTCGGACGGCTTAAATCGGCAATTCTCATACTGCTGAACATCCCCCTGGCGTTAACCGGAGGCGCGCTCGCACTCTGGATTACAGGCCTGCCTGTCTCGGTTCCCGCGACGGTTGGTTTCATCGCGTTGTTTGGTATCGCACTTGGCAACGGGATGGTCCTGGTGAGCTTCATGGATGATTTCGCCCGCGCCGGGCGGGACCGGGATGCGCTCGCAATCGATGCGGCTGGGATGCGCGCCAGACCCGTTCTGATGACGGCGATGACAACCGCTTTGGGACTTGCGCCCTTGCTGTTTGCGACTGGCGTCGGCGCCGAAGTACAGCGGCCTCTGGCAACTGTCGTCACAGGCGGGCTTGTCTCTTCAACTCTGCTGACGCTGCTCGTGATGCCGGCATTGCATCGGTGGTTCTCGCCAAAACCTGACTCGCATCATTCGCTACTGGAAACACGGCACAACCCCGAAACTGTGCCAGCGGAATAAATCACTCCGCCTTGGCGGTGTAATCCGCCAAGGCGTCACTTTTTTGGAGACGCTTATGTCACCCCCGAAACACTCAAATCATGATCATGACACTGACAGTCATGGTCATGACCATGGCGATGTCATTAGCCGTATAGTGGGCCCGCGCGCGGAAATCATCTTTGCCGGGCTAGCTGGACTTTGCCTGCTGGCAGGCTGGCTCGGACCCAAACTTGGGTTTCTACCGGACCCCATCGGATTTGGCTTCCTGCTCGCGGCTTACTTTTTCGGCGGTTATTTCGTGCTGCGTGAGGCCATGGGTAAAATACTCAAAGGCCAGTTTCAGATCGACTTTCTGATGCTGGTGGCTGCTACGGGCGCCGCCATTCTCGGCGAATGGGCGGAAGGTGCTTTTCTTCTCTTCCTGTTTGCCATTGGCCATGCCCTTGAAAACTATGCCATGGCCCGGGCGCGCAATGCGATTTCGGCTTTGTCGGATCTCACTCCGGATGAGGCGCTTGTCCGTAGGGGTGAGACGACAGAAACCATTGCGATTGACGAGTTAGTTGTCGGCGATGTCGTTGTGGTGCGTTCCAATGAGCGCTTGCCAGCCGACGGATTTGTGGTCAGCGGACAAAGCGCCGTCAATCAGGCGCCCATTACAGGCGAAAGCGCGCCCGTAGACAAAAGACCCGTGGCTGACCGCGAAAAGGCAGCTGCTAATCCTGACGCGCTGAAGGCCGAAAGCCGCGTGTTCGCGGGGTCAATCAATGGGTCCGGCAGTCTTGATATAGAAGTGACCAAATTGTCGGGCGAGACGACGCTGGCCCGCGTTGTCACCATGGTGAGCGAGGCTGAAACACGCCAGTCACCGACCCAGAGTTTTACCAAAAAGTTCGAGCGCATATTTGTGCCGTGCGTCATTGTTCTGGCGGTTGTTACGTCGCTGGCCTTCCTTGTTTTGGACGAGACGGCTTCCGAAAGCTTCTACCGAGCCATGGCTGTATTGGTGGCGGCAAGCCCCTGCGCGCTGGCCATTGCAACCCCAAGCGCCATTCTCTCCGGCGTGGCCCGCGCCGCGCGCGGCGGCGTGTTGATCAAGGGCGGCGCGCCGCTTGAGGCGCTCGGACGGCTCGACGCCATCGCCTTTGACAAAACAGGCACACTGACGGAGGGCGAGCCGCGCCTAGTGGATATTGTGCCTTTCGGCGATGTCGATGAAGACACTTTGCTCAGGGTTAGCGCCGCTGTTGAAACGCTGAGTGATCATCCGCTGGCCGAGGCCGTGGTGCGCGATGCGAAAAGGCGCCTCGGATCAATCCCCGACAGCGCAACCGATTTTACAAGCATAACCGGTCGCGGTGTTTCCGCCATGTATGATGGCCAGATTGTGCATATCGGCAAATCGGCCTTGTTTGATGAGGTGGACGGCAAGCCAGTGCCCGAGGACTTGGCAGAGCGCGTCAATTCGCTGTCGGCCGATGGCCGCACAACGATGATTGTGCGCCATGGTGAGCGCTATCTGGGCGTAATCGGTCTGATGGACACGCCGCGCGAGGCCGCGAAAAGCGTCATAGCGCGGCTGCGCGACATCGGTGTGACCCGCATGATGATGATTTCGGGCGATAATCAGAATGTGGCAGATGCTGTCGCGCGAGACGTTGGGCTGGACGAGGCCTTCGGCGATCTCATGCCCGATGACAAAGTCACCAAGATCAAATCGCTCAAGCAAGGCCGCGGCGTCGCTATGGTTGGGGACGGCGTCAATGATGCGCCTGCCATGGCTAATGCGACTGTCGGTATTGCCATGGGAGCGGCGGGCTCAGACGTTGCGCTTGAGACCGCTGACATTGCCCTCATGGCTGATGATCTTGAAACGCTGCCATTTGCCGTCGGATTGAGCCGGGCGACCAGTCGCATTATCCGGCAAAATCTTTGGGCGAGCCTCGGCATCGTCGCCTTTCTTATTCCCGCGACGCTTTTCGGTCTCGGGATCGGGCCCGCTGTCCTCATTCACGAAGGTTCAACTTTGATCGTCGTGTTCAACGCTTTGCGACTACTTGCGTTCCAGGATCGCGAGCATTGATGAAACTGAAGGTCATCTGGTGCCGAATTCAATCAAACGCCCTGGTGCCGCCAGCGCGGCTCAGTGTTTCTGACTAAAACTGAAAAGTAATCATTCACAAAAGTAGTCTACGTATGTCGATGAATAATTTGCGGAACTTGTTCATTACGGGGACCTTAGCCGCCTCGCTCGCGGGATGCGCGTCGGCCCCAAAAGCTTTCCAACCATTAGATGTCATCGAAGCTGAAGCGGTCCGTGCCGAGTGCGGACTCATCCTACCGGCTTCCAGACTCAAGAGCGGCGGAGACTTCAGGCGACGGGCATATCAGACCTGCAAGAGCGACGTTCTAAGAGAGCTTGCCCGCAATGAGTGAAGACTTCACTCATGCGGCACGCTGATTAAACCCCAGCTGTGCGCCGAGAAGTTCAACCAGATAGCCGCCATCCCGCAGCCCCTCCGCCTTTTTGATAATGTAGCGGATGGCGTCCCGCATGGTGCCGGTTTCATCGCTCCACTCGGCATCGACGGCCGCTTTGCCGTTGAGAACAATGGCGATTTCGCGCCGTGACATGCCAAGCTCAAGACAATCGAGGGCGACCAAACCGTCACGCAGGATTTGCGTGGTTTTGGTCCAGAGCGGCGCCTCGGGCACGCTGCCTTCCTCGATCAGGGCAAGTGCGGCTTTCTGCGCTTTCAGTTTGCGCTCATAGGCTTTGAGATCAGAGATGGTCAGTTTCATCCGAACAGGTTCGAGCCCCAGAATCGAAACGCCGGTGCAGCGCACCTGCACGACGCAGCCCTTGCCGCGGATCAGAAGAAATTCGCGGGCCTGCAAATCGGTAATGTGGGTGATTTGGCAAATTGGAACCGTGCTGTCCCAGATATCACAGCTTTCGCCCGGCGCCCGTGGTGAGCAGTTCACTTCCACCTGATCGGGAAACACATGCTTGTTCCAGACCGCATCGGCTTCAAACCCATTAAGGTCTGGATCGGGCATGAACATAAGGCCCCAGCGGTGAGCGAGGCGCTGCGGGTTGCGGGGCTTCAAGAGACGAATATCGGCGCAAGGCGCTTTCATTTCAGATACATCGTCGTCCGACCGCGCCTCTGCATCGCGTCTGAGGTCGGGATTGCGCCTTGCATATTCCCATGCCCAGCGATCAGGCGACAGGCGCGAAAGGTAATCGTAGCGCGCCAGGACGCCTTCCGAACTCAAGGTAAAAGTCTTCATCATCAGCTCCCTTCACAGGGGAATTCAGCAAGATGAGTGCCAACCTGAAATTGAAGACTGAATTCATACGCGCAGATTACTTAATGCATGAACAGCATCTTACGGGAATAATTTGAGCATCTGATCACTATTCAAACTCTCCTCATGAGGGATTTTTACAGTCGCAACCTGTAGCAATAGTTACAGGTTCGCGTTTGCATTCATCTGCAGCAGGTCGCGGGGCGTTGCTGGATATGGCCCGCAGTCCCACTCCCCGAAAATCGCATGGGCTGTCAGGCTTTGGTCACTCGGAAACGTGAGTGACAGGAGCCTTATGAAATGGACAAGCCCGCGCACCAAAGCGAAACAGAAGACCGTCGCAGCGCAATGCTGCGCACCGCGTTCTGTTCTGTGGTGCGCGAAGCGCTGGAAGCGCCAGATACGATCGAAATCATGGCCAATCCTGATGGATCGGTCTGGATCGAGAAGGCTGGCATCGGCCTCATCATCTCTGAACACACTCTCCCGTCTTCCGACCGCGAGCGCGTCATCCGGCTCGTGGCCTCTGGGGTGGGAGTAGCCGCAAACCGCACCTCCCCGATTATCTCTGCTGAACTCCCCGGCAGCGGCGAGCGGTTTGAAGGGCTTCTCCCACCCGTCTCAACCGCGCCATGTTTCTCCATCCGCAAGCCTGCGACCACACCGTTTGAACTCGGCGACTATGTCACCCAGGGCGCGCTGGCGCCTGCGCTGGCCCAAGCGCTCAAGGACGCGATTGCAACGCATGCGAACATTCTGATCGCCGGCGGCACGTCCTCTGGCAAGACGACATTTACCAATGCCTTGCTGGCAGAGCCCTCACTACATGACGACCGCATCGTCATCCTTGAAGACACGCGGGAGCTGCGCTGCGCCGCACCCAATGTCGTCCAGCTCAGAACCCATCGCGGCAGCACCAGCCTGCAGGACCTTGTCCGCTCGACCCTGCGCCTGCGCCCCGACCGGATCATTATCGGCGAAGTGCGCGGGGCTGAAGCGCTCGACCTGCTCAAAGCCTGGAACACCGGCCATCCCGGCGGGATCACCACGCTGCATGCGAACTCCGCCCACGGCGCGCTAGCGCGGCTTGAACAGCTGACACTGGAAGCCACACCGCGCGCGCCCTTCGACCTCATCGCAGAGGCGATTGACGTCGTCGTGTTCATGAGCCGCGCGGGCGGCCAGCGCCGCGTTGAAGAGGCACTCCGCGTCACCGGCTTTGACGGCGAGGGCTACCAGACCCAGCCGCTCGTCTCCCGCTCTTTGTCCCTCGTCCAACATGGAGAAACACTATGACCCTCTACACCCACCTTCAGACCGTAAACCGAACGGTTCAGGTCGCGGCCTGTATCGGCCTCGGCCTGATGATCGCCGGTCCCGCCCATGCAGCAGGCTCCGGCATGCCCTGGGAAGGTCCGCTCGATCAGATCCTGCAATCTATTGAAGGGCCCGTCGCGCGGATCGTCGCGGTGATCATCATTACGCTGACCGGTCTGACCTTGGCTTTCGGAGAGACCAGCGGCGGGATGCGAAAGCTGATCCAGATTGTGTTCGGTCTTTCGATCGCCTTCGCCGCCACCAGCTTCTTCCTGACTTTCTTCAGCTTTGGCGGCGGAGCGCTGGTCTAGTGGCGGAAGGCTATGAAATCCCCCTCCATCGCTCGCTGACCGAGCCGATCCTGATGGCGGGCGCACCGCGCACGGCCGCCATCGCCATCGGGACGCTCGCTGCCGCGGTCGGCCTTGGGCTCCAGCTCTGGATACCGGGCCTCGTGCTCTGGACCGTCGGGCATTCAGCGGCCGTGTTCATGGCGCGGTCTGATCCGGATTTCATGGCCGTTGCGAGCCGTTCGACGCGCCACAAGGAGCATCTGACATGCTGAACTTGCGTGAATATGCCGACACACCAACGCTTCTCGCCGACTATCTACCATGGGCCTGTCTCGTTGCGCCGGGCGTCGTCCTCAACAAGGACGGCAGCTTCCAGACGACATTCAAATATCGTGGCCCTGACCTTGAAAGTTCGACCGAGGAAGAACTCGTCTCGGTTATGGCCCGGGTCAACAATGTCCTGCGCCGGTTTGGCTCAGGCTGGGCGCTCTTCTTCGAGGCGCAGCGCCACGAGGTGCATGACTATCCGGAGGCGGAGTTTCCAGATGCGCTGTCCTGGCTCATCGATCAGGAACGCGCGCTGCAAGCCGAAGAAAGCGGCGCCCGGTTCGAGAGTGCCTACTATCTAAACCTCCTCTGGCTACCGCCTGCCGATGCGACGGGCCGCGCCGAGAAGGCGCTGATCCAGCGCGCTGAGACCGAAGATGCCGCGACCTGGCGGCACCGGCTGGAGACGTTCCAGCAGCACGCGGACCGCGTCTTCGATCTCCTTTCCACCTGCCTCGCCGAGATTGGTAAGCTAACTGACGATGAGACGCTGACCTATCTCCACTCGACCATCTCGATCAAGCGCCATCCTGTTGTGACGCCTGAGCTGCCGGTCTTCCTCGACGCCGTGCTCGCCGATGAGCCCTTCGCTGGCGGGCTGGAGCCGATGATCGGTGACGCGCATTTGCGCACGCTGACCATTCTCGGTTTTCCGGCCTCGACCCTGCCGGGCATCCTTGATGAGCTGAACCGGCAGGGTTTTGCCTATCGCTGGGCAACGCGCTTCATCGCCATGGACAAGGCCGAAGCTGAAAAAGTGCTCGGAAAGAAGCGCCGCCACTGGTTCGCCAAACGCAAATCGATCGGCGCGGTCCTGCGCGAGACCCTGTTCAATGAACAGGCGGCCCTCGTAGACAATGACGCCGACAATAAGGCGGGTGATGCCGACGCCGCGCTACAGGAACTCGGCTCCGACCTTGTCTCCTATGGCTATGTGACCACAACGATCACTGTCGCCGATCCCGACCGGCGCGTGGTGGACGAACATATCCGCGTGGCCGAGCGCATCGTGAATGGCCGCGGCTTCACCGCAATCCGCGAGACCCTGAACGCCGTCGATGCCTGGCTCGGGAGCTTGCCCGGTCATCCGTATGCCAATGTCCGTCAGCCCATCCTGCACACGCTGAACCTGGCCCATATGGTGCCGCTGTCTGCGGTCTGGGCGGGCGAAGACGCCAATCGACACCTACAAGCCCCTGCGCTCATCCAGGCACAGACCGACGGCACAACACCGTTCCGCCTAAATCTCCACATTGGCGATGTTGGTCATACGCTTGTCGTCGGTCCCACCGGCGCGGGCAAGTCCGTGCTCCTGTCCCTGCTCGCCCTGCAATGGAAGCGCTACACAAACGCCCAGGTCTTCATCTTCGACAAGGGCCGGTCCGCGCGCGCTGCAACGCTTTGCATGGGCGGCGCGCATATCGACCTTGGCAGTTCGAACGCCCCAAGCCTCCAGCCCCTGAAGGACATCGACACCGAACATGGCGCGAGTTTCGCCGCTGACTGGCTGACAGGTCTCTGCACAAATGAAGGCGTCAGCATGACGCCGGACCTGAAAGCCCGGCTCTGGGAAGCGATCCAGTCTCTCAGCTCAGCGCCTGAAAACGAACGCACGCTGACAGGCCTCAGCCTGATGCTGCAGGACGACACGCTCAAATCGGCGCTCCACCCGTTCACGCTGGAAGGCCCGCATGGCCGCCTTCTCGATGCCGATCAGGAGAGCCTCGCCCTCGCCGATACAGTCTGTTTCGAGATGGAAGAGCTGATGCACGCGAAAGGCGCGGTCGCCCCCGTCATCACTTACCTGTTCCACCGACTTGAAGCCCGGTTCACCGGCAAACCAACGCTGCTCATCCTAGATGAAGCCTGGCTGTTCCTCGATGATCCGATGTTCGCGGCGCGCATTCGCGAATGGCTCAAAACCCTGCGCAAGAAGAACGTGTCTGTCGTGTTCGCAACACAAAGCCTGGCCGACATCGCGAACTCAAGCATCGCGCCTGCACTCGTCGAGTCCTGTCCGACACGGATCTTCCTCCCGAATGAACGCGCGCAGGAACCGCAATCGAAAGAGACCTATGAGCGCTTCGGACTCAATACCCGCCAGATCGAACTGATCTCAAGAGCCACGCCGAAGCGCGACTATTATTACCAGTCACCCCTCGGCGCGCGCGTCTTTGATCTGGGACTTGGACCCATCGCCCTCTCGGTTTGCGGGGCGTCCTCGCCGGAAAATCAGGCCCGCATGGACCGCATCTGGGCCGAGACGGAAGGCGACGGCTTTGCTGCCTGCTGGCTGATCGAGAAAGGCCTGCCCTGGGCGGCTGAGCTGCTCACCCGCTGGCCCGGCCATGCGCCTGAAGCCGCCGATCCGATCCAATCAGTCCACGCCATCGCCGCCGAATAGGAGCCCCCGATGAAACGCTTCCTTGCCTCCGCCCTCATTTGCGCCGCGCCGCTCTCCATCCTCATCGCCCCGCCAGCCGCCGCCCAATGGACGGTCTATGACCCGGCCAATCACATCCAGAACATCTACCAGGCGATCCGGTCGCTTCAGGAAGTGAACCAGCAAATCCAGCAGCTCACCCATGAAATCGAGATGCTGGAGAACATGGCGCGCGATCTGGAGGCGCTGCCCGATAGTATCGTCGACGACATATTGCGCCGCATGCGCCGCATCGAGGAGCTGATGCGCGAGGCCGAAGGCATCGGCTACCGCGTCGAGGAAATCGAGCGCGAGTATGAAGAGGTGTACCCTGAAGACTATGGCAGTGAACCGCCGCGCCAGGCCGTCCTCGTCGAAGAGGCCCGCGCCCGCTGGCGTCAGTCCCGCACGGCTTACCGGGACAGTCTGACCGTCACGGCGCAGGTCGTCTCCACAGCGCGGGCTGACAGTGACAGTCTCGGCCGGCTGATCGCCGACAGCCAGTCCGCCGTCGGCAATCTCCAGGTCGCGCAGGCGGGAAACCAGATCGAGGCCCTGCAGACTGAGCAGCTGATGCAGATGGAAGCCATGATGGCCGCCCATTACCGCGCCGAGGCGCTGGAACGCGCGCGCCAGCTGGCCGAGGCCGAACGCGGCCGCGCCCGCACCCGGGCCTTCCTCGCAGAGTAGCGCCCCATGGACGTGATCGACACATTTCTCGCGACCTTTATCGCCTACATTGACAGCGGGTTCGGCCTGCTGGCGGGCGATGTCGCATACCTGTCGACCACGCTCATCGCTATCGACATTACGCTGGCAGGCCTGTTCTGGGCGCTCTCCCAGAACACGGACGTGATCGCCGGGCTCCTCAAGAAGGTGCTCTATGTCGGCTTCTTCGCCTTCATCATTGGCAATTTCTCTCTTCTCGCAGGGATCGTCTTTGACAGTTTCGCGGAGCTTGGCGTGACCGCTGGCGGCGGGACCATGACCGCCGATGATCTCCTGCGCCCCGGCTTCATCGCCAGTGTCGGTCTCGACGCCGGTCAGCCGCTCTTGGAAGAGATCAGCGACATGCTGGGGCCAATCTCCTTCTTCCATAACTTCATCATGATCGCGGTGATGTTCATCGCCTGGGCGATCATCATGGTCGCCTTCTTCGTGCTGGCCGTGCAGCTCTTCATCACGATCCTGGAGTTCAAGCTGACGACGCTCGCCGGGTTCGTGCTCGTGCCGTTTGCGCTCTGGAACAAGACGACGTTCCTGGCTGAACGCGTCCTCGGCAATGTCATCACCTCGGGCATCAAGCTGATGGTGCTTGCCGTCATTATTGGCATCGGCTCGACGCTCTTCTCATCCGTGACCGATGCGTTCCGTACCGGCGATGATGTGACGCTCGCGCAAGTCATGGGCACGGTGCTCGCCGCGATCGTCTTCTTCTGGATGGGCATCTTTGCGCCCGGCATCGCCTCCGGCCTGATCACCGGTGCGCCGCAACTCGGCGCGGGTTCCGCCGCAGGCGCGGCCGCCGGTGTCACAGCCGGAACCTATGTCGCCGGGATGGGCGGCCGCGCTGCCGTCGGCGCCGTCGCGGGCGGGGCGTCCTCCGCCGTCAAGGCCGGCGCCAGCATGGCCGGCGCGGCGCGCACTTCTTATACGCTGGGATCGGTCGCCTCTGGCGCATCCGGCGCAGCGGGCGTCGCCGCAGGCCTTGCCGGTGTCGCCCGTGCAGGCGGCGACGCTATGCGTCGCACAGCATCGCGCCCGGCTCAAGCCCTCAGAGACGCCTACCAACGCGGCAGTCAGGGCGCCTGGCGCGCCACCGGCGGGTCTGAGGCCGCGTCCATGCAAAACTCTGCCTCCGGATCATCATCAAGCCAAAGCCCCGGCTGGGCGCGGCGCATGCAGGCGAGCCAGCGCATGGGACAGGCAGGCCAGATGGCCGCGCACTCCCTGCGCGACGGTGATCGCGGCGCTTCGGGCGCAAACCCCACCCTCAGAGACAAGGACGACTAGACGATGGCTTTCAGGCGATCCTCCTCCAGCTATGGACCAAGCCCGTTTCCCGAAACGCCTTACCAGAAGGCGGGCCAGATCTGGGAGTTCGCAGCCGGTTTGCCGCAGGCAAAACAATCCATCCGGGGGATGGATTGTAGGCGAAGAACGCCGCGGCAGCGGCCCGCAGGCTCCCGCTTCAACCCAACAAGACAGGAGGTCTGATCTATGGCGTTCAAGCGTTCATCTTCAAGCTACGGCCGCAGCCCGTTCCCCGAGACGCCATATCAGAAGGCCGGACAGGTCTGGGATGAAAGAATAGGCTCCGCCCGCGTGCAGGCGAAGAACTGGCGGCTCATGGCGCTCGGCTGTCTCGGGCTCTGCTTCGTCACCTCCGGCGCGCTGGTCTGGCGCTCGATGCAATCCACCGTCACGCCCTATGTGGTCGAAGTCGATGAGACGGGTGCGGCCCGCGCTGTGGCTCCGGCCACGACAAGCTACACGCCGACCGATGCCCAGATCGCCCATCACCTTGCGAACTTCATAGAACATGTCCGGGGGCTTTCCGTTGACCCTGTCGTCGTCCGCGAGAACTGGCTGCGCGCCTATGACTTCGTGACCGACCGCGCCGCCACCACGCTCAACGAATACGCCTCCGCCAATGATCCTTTCGCCGATGTCGGGCGCAAATCCCGCACCGTGGACGTGGTCAGCGTGGTTCGCGTCTCGGAGGACAGCTTCCAGGCCCGCTGGATCGAGAAGACCTATGAGAATGGTGCGCTCGTCAGCGCCCAAAGGTTCACCGGCAATTTCACAATCATCACCCAGCCGCCGACGGATGCAGAGACCCTGCGCGCCAATCCGCTCGGCCTTTATGTCCATGCCCTGAACTGGGGTCAGGACCTCGTTACAGGAGAATGATCCCCATGCTTCGTATTCTGCTTGCCACTTCGGCCCTCGCACTTACCACGGCCTGCGCCACGACCGAGCTTGAACCTATCGATGCGAGCGCCTTTGTCGCGGCCAAGCCCGTCGAGGATAGGACCGACTATCCGGTGGAGATCGTCGAAACCGCCGTCGCGCTGCCGCTGCCCGGCCAGATGATGCCCATCGGCGCGCGTGTCACCACCAATGCCGATGGCAGCGTGACGCGGACCTACACAAGGACGATATCGCGTCCCTCAGTGTCACCGGCTGAAGCCATCAGACAGGGCCGCACCGGCGCGCTTATCGAACCTTCGGTCGATGGCTATGTGAACGCGATCCAGGTCTATCCCTATACAGAAGGCGCGCTCTACCGGCTCTATGCCAGCCCCGGACAGGTTTCGGACATTGCCCTGCAGCCGGGCGAGGAACTGGTCTCGGTCTCGGCAGGCGACACGGTCCGCTGGGTCGTGGGCGATACGATCTCCGGCTCTGGAAACACTTCCCGCGCGCATGTGCTGGTCAAACCGATTTCCTCCGGCATTCGCACCAATCTGATGATCGCCACGGACCGGCGCACCTATCATCTGGAACTTGAAAGCACGGACGGCGGCTATATGGCCGCTCTGTCCTGGCGCTACCCCGCGGATGAACTCGCAGGCCTCACTGCCCGCAATGAGCGCGCGATCGCACGGGACGCGGGAAGCATTGAGCGCGGCCTGACGCTGGAAGGCCTGAACTTCGACTATCGCCTCTCCGGCGACAGTCCGGACTGGAAGCCTGTCCGCGTCTTTGATGATGGCCGTCAGGTCTTCATCCAGATGCCGGAGGACATCGCCACAACCGACATGCCGCCGCTTTTCGTGCTCGGCACGGACGGTGATGCGGAACTGGTGAACTACCGTGTGCGCGGCAATTATTATGTCGTGGACCGGCTGTTCCGTGCGGCCGAGTTGCGCCTCGGCGAGCGGAACCAGACCGTGGTGCGAATCTCACGCAACGAGCGGCGCTCGCCGCTGGCTGGCCTGTTCGGGAACTGAGCCGATGTCCGAGCCCATTCCCTTCGACGAACATGCCGAGCGGCTGAAGATCCGCTCCAGCCCGAAGCCGGTGACGCGGATCAATCGCAAAGTATTGATGGTCGGCGCAGGCCTCGGCGTGCTCGCCCTGTTCGCAGCCATGAGCGTTGCCCTCAAACCGCCAACCGCTATCGATCCGGATGCCCGTCGCGAGCTCTACAACACGACGAACACGCGCAAGCCCGAAGGTCTCTCAACGCTTCCGACCAGCTATAGCGACATCACATCCGTCGAGGACCGCGTCACGCGTCTTGGCCCACCGCTTTCGGGCGATCTCGGCGCGACCATGCTGCGCGCCGAACGCGAGCTCGGTATCGAACCGGAATATGTGACCCGGTTCGAGGATGACTTTCGCCCGAACCCAGCCGACGAGGCCGAACGTGCAAGGCGCATGCGCGAGGCCGCCCTTGCCGATGAAGCCGCCCGCGCACCGGTCTTTTTCCGACTCGATTCTCAGAGCGGCACGGCAAGCACCACCGACACCCGTCCTGCTTATCGAGACCCCGCGCTTGATCTGGGTTCTGAGCTTCTGGCGCTCGCCGCTCTGCCGCAAGGCGCACGGTCCGCTTTCGGACAGCCTATCGATACAAATCTCCAGTCCCGCAAGCTCGCCTTTACGAGCGAAGGACCAGCAAGCGACATCTACAATCCACACGGCGTGGAAGACCCTGCCTCGCCGTATCAGGTCATGGCTGGCACGCTCATTCCGGCTTCAATGGTCACGGGCATCAACTCAGACCTGCCGGGCACGATCGTCGCGCAGCTCACCCAGCCCGTCTATGACACCGTCACCGGCCAATACCTCCTCATCCCGCAGGGCTCGCGCCTGATCGGGCGCTACCAGTCGGAAGTCTCTTTCGGGCAGGACCGCGCACTCGTGACCTGGGACCGGATCATCTTCCCGGACGGGTCGTCGATTGTGATTTCCGCGCCAGGCGCTGATGCGCAAGGCTTTGCGGGTCTCTCGGATCGAACCGATCATCATTGGGACCGCGTGTTCATCGCAGCAGGCCTCGCCACCATTCTCGGCGTCGGCGCAGAACTCGGTGCAGACGGTGACGGCGATCTCGAACGCGCGATCCGACGCGGCACGACCGACACCGTCAACCAGGCCGGCCAGCGCGTCGTCGAACGCAACCTTGGCATTCAGCCGACGGTCCGTGTGCGGCCGGGCTGGCCCGTGCGCGTGGTCGTCACCCGCGACCTCATCCTCAGACCCCATCCACAAGGAACAAGCAGATGACCCTACGCCTTGGACAGTTACCCGATCGCACCCCGGTGCGTATGAGCCTCTCGGTCGATCCCGACCTCGCCAGCGCCCTCAGCGACTATGCCGAAATCTACCGGCAAACCTATGGCGCGGAGGAAAAGCCCGAAGCGCTCATCCCCGCCATGATCGAAAGCTTCCTGGCGTCAGATGCCGGGTTCAAACGGGCGCGCCGCGCCCTTCATTCCAACGCCAGCAAAGGAGACTAACCCATGGCGCAGATCGGCACGTTCACCCTGAAAGATGGCAGCTATACCGGCACCATCCGTACCATGACCATCAACGTCAAAGCACAGCTTGTCCCGAACAGTGACAAGGCATCAGATGGCGCACCCGACTTCCGGCTCTATGCCGGCGGGGCCGAACTCGGTGCGGCCTGGCGTCAGGAAAGCAAGGACGGCGAAACCCCGTACCTCGCCGTCAAGCTCGACGATCCAAGCTTTGCCAGCCCCGTGCGCGCCGCCTTCTTCGAGAATGAAAAGGACGGCACCGGCGTCATGGTCTGGAACCGGACGAAGACCAACTAGCAAAGGGTCTGGCGCCCCAATGAGCCTCAGCCTGCATGATCTTGAAAAAGGCCGCCGCATTGCGGCGCTCGTCGTGCGCCATTGCGGTGAGAAGTATTTTCCCCTGTTCGACCGGTTCGACCGGGAAGTCCGCGAGCGGGCCTCGGCGGCCGACCGGATCGAGGACGCCATCGGCGCGAACATGCCCGCTCGGCCGAGAAAGCGAGGGCGCTCTTGATTTCCTCAGAAAGAACCGCTATATATCCCTTCAGTGGAAAGGATCGCTCAATGTCCCAAACAGCAGCCATCGACGCACAGGAACGGGCACGGGTGATGACCATGGCCGTGGTCCGGGCCGCTGAAAAGCTTGGTCTTTCCGGGAAGGACATGGCCCTGATTTTGGGGGTTTCGGAACCGACCGTGTCGCGGATGCGCAAGGATGAGTTCCGGCTGGAGGAAGGCACCAAGCCGTTTGAACTGGGAGCGCTGTTCGTTCGCCTGTTCCGGTCGCTTGATGCGATCACCGGCGGCGACGGCAAGGTGGCCAACGCCTGGCTACGCAATGAAAACCGGGCGCTTGGCGGTCGTCCACTCGATCAGATCAAGACGATTACAGGACTGACCCATGGCCTTGCCTATCTGGATTCCAGACGCGCTCCGCTCTGAGCGGCAAGGCGTATCCCGCGTTTTCTGGCGCTGCGTGGAGGCGCAACACATCGTCTCCACGCTTCAGCTTGTTGATACGCTGGATGAGCAGCGTATTCTCGAAGACATGCTCGAAGAAACAAAGCCGCCTGTACCCCCCGACTGCGCAGGGCTCCACTATCTCTACATGACGCCGTTCCGCTACGGCCTCTATCCGAACGGCTCGCGGTTCCGCCGCGCCGGACCGACGCCCGGCGTCTATTATGTGTCCGAAGAACCGGCGACAGCGATCATCGAAACCGCGTTTCATTTGCTGCTCTTCTACGCAGACTCTCCGGGCACGCCATTTCCGGCGCAGCCGAGCGAGCACACCGCATTCGACGTGCCGGTCCGCACCGACGCAGCCATAGATCTCATGTCAAAGCCATTTAGCGACGCTGCCAACCTCTGGACGCATCCAAACGACTACGAAGCGTGCCAGCAACTCGAAGAAGCTGCGCGTGCGGAGAGTATCGGGCTGATCCGCTATGCGTCAGTGCGCGATCCCGAGCACCGGCCAAATGCGGCTATTCTCTCCTGCGCCGCCTTCGCCGCCGCAACCCCGACACAAAACCAGACCTGGCGGCTATGGTTCAACAAGACAGGCGTGCACACGATATGTGAGTTTCGGGGAGAAAGATTTGGTATTCCAGCGCTTGCATGGGAAACCGACGAAAGACTCAAGCGACTGTTTTCTGCAGATACCACGCAGAAAACTCCATAAAATTGAATTACATAAATAGTCGGATCCCACTGAATCGAATGCTCCATGGAAAAAACACAGAATGAGCGCACTGTCCTCTTCGTCACAAAAGCGACGCCAGAGGATAATGAATTCACAGAGTGGCTCGCCCCGCGCCTTGAGGCTGCAGGATACCAGGTTTTCGCCGACATTCTGAATCTCGAAGGAGGTGAACGCTGGCGAAAAACATTGACCCGTACTTTGCAGGACCGGGCGGTAAAGCAATTGCTGATTTGCGCCGGAGATGGCTTGCATAAAAACGGCGTGCAGGAAGAAATTGGCATTGCAGCCGACGTCTCCCGCACGACCGGTGATGAAAAATTCACGATACCGCTTCGCGTTAGGAGCTTCCGCAAAGTCTTCGGCATGGGAGAACTACAATATCTGAACTTCGAGGATAGCTATGCGGATGGTCTCGCTGATCTGTTAGAGACGCTCGAAAAGCAGAACGTCCCAAAACTCAATGAACCTTTGATTCAGCCGCAATGGGAGCAGCACCGAAGGCGAAATGAGATCAGACTGGAAAACCGCGCCGAAACCCTGACCAGCAATTGGGTCGCGATCGAAAACGCGCCAGACGAGATCGCTTATGTCGCGCCGACTGGACCTTGCGATCGCGACAAGCTGAAAAGGCGCGCGAACAGCTTCGCTTTTCCCACTTATCCTCACTTATCTGGTTTCATCACCTTCGCTTCCCCCTTGGAAATGGCCGAGCATTTCGAGGGGTTCGGACCGATCAAGACGATTGCTACGAGTCGCCTTTCATCTTTCATGGAAAAGGGGTGGTCGGAACTCGACATAAAGAGTCGTGAAGCCAAAAATATTTTAGTCGCGCTATTCCGTCAGGCCTGGGAGCGACGTCTCTCTTCGATCGGGTTTCAAGAATATGGGTGGGCGAGCGGTCTCGGGCATCATGCCGCCCCCGCGCAGATTCGCATCAACGAACGCGTGGCATGGGGGCCAAAGGAAGGCAAGCGTAGGTCGGTTCTGCGGAACGTCGCAAAGGGGCGGGTTTGGTCCTACGGCGTGAGCGCAATTCCCAATCTCTATCCCTTCCCCCATTTCCGGCTCAAGGCTCGGGTTCTGTTTTCGGATATCAAGGAAAACGCTAAAGGAGATGAGGACCGTCAGGGCAGCATCATCGACGATAAGGAGAGGCAGCACCGTCATCGGCGCAGCGACTGCAAGGGCTGGAGGAACAAGTCCTGGCACGGTCGCATGATGGCGTTTCTGGAGCTTGTGGCGGGAGGCGATTCCTATATCTCACTTCCCATCGGCGCGGGCGGCAATCTCGTCCTCAACGTAATGCCTATACAGATGATTTCACCGGTGACGACACCGATCGTCCATGACGACGAGGACGCCGAAGAAACTGATCCCTCGACTCTGGCTGGCGATTTTGACCCCGAGGATGGGGATACCTCCGATGAAGAGGAGGCGCAGAAATGAAATTTGACGTCGTTACGCCGAGACTTATTCACCTCCCGGAACCAGCTCTCTCATTCGGTTTCGGTCAATCGACGGACCATCCCAAAGACGGGCTATATCTCTACGGACCCCACAAAGCGGATGATCGCAACAAGGTCATCACCATAGGCGTCATCGGCACAACAGAGGGACTGGAATATTTCCGGCGCTGGGGGCGCAGCGTGCTCGGCGATGTGCTCGTGCCGCCCCCAAAAAAGACGGACAAGGAACATCGTCTCCATCTCAGCAATTTTCCGGGGATGCCTGCGGCCTTTGGTGTTAGCTTCGACCCCCGAGACTTCATTGAATACGTGGTCGACGGCGACAAGATTGAGACAACCACAGCCCTGCAAAACCACCATGAAGCGGTCGCCCAGACAGTTGAAGTTTTTCTCGAACGCGTTCGCCATCATGACGAAAACGAAGAAAGACGTCCCGACGTCTGGGCGTTTGTCCTGCCAGAAATTATCTATACGCGTTGCACACGCCAGGCTCGGCGCAGCGGCGTGACTCTATCTCCTGGCGAATATGTGAAGCGTCAGAAGCAGCGCAGCAACTTGCCGCTTCTGGAAGATGTAATCGATCTTACGAAAGAAGACATCTTCGATGACGTTCCGGACTTCCATCGTCAGGCAAAAGCCAAGCTTCTGAAGCTGGGCTACACTTCGCAGCTCGTGCGGGAAACAACGCTTGCGCCGGAAGCATTCACAAATGCCCACGGCTATCCTATCCGCGGTGTCCAGGATGCAGCCACAATTGCCTGGAATCTGGCTACTGGTCTCTACTACAAAACGCAGGCCGAACCGCCGTGGAAGATCGCTAATATGCGCGATGGCGTCTGCTATGTTGGGCTCGTCTTCAAGAACCTCCCAAATGACAGGAACAATCATGCATGCTGCGCGGCACAGATGTTTTTGTCAGAAGGCGACGGGATCGTCTTCCGTGGAGCAAATGGCCCTTGGCAAACGGAAAACGGCGAGTTCCACTTGAAGAGCACCGCCGCCCGGGATCTCATCGGCAAAGTCCTTGAGACGTATGAGGAGAAATTCGGCGCACCCCCAAAGGAACTCTTCATCCACGGGCGCGCTGGATTTTCGAGCGAAGAATGGCGCGCCTTTGAGGCAGCCGCTCCCAAGGAAACGAATATCGTCGGTGTTCGAATTAAGACGACGACCGGCCAGGTGAAGCTGTTCCGGGACGGAAAGTATCCAACCTTGCGCGGCACGGCCATGATCCTCGATCAGAATAACGCCTTCCTCTGGACATCCGGCTACGCACCGAGATTGGACACATACATTGGTCCAGAAACGCCAAACCCTCTGAACGTGACTGTACTAAAGTCATCCGGCGAAAGACCGGATATTGAAACGGTGCTGTCCGACATCTTGGCGTTGACGAAAATCAACTACAACGCCTGCAACTACTCGGACGGCCTGCCCGTCACCATCCGATTCGCGAATAAAGTCGGTGACGTTCTGATTATGGGTAGCGCGAGAGGCGGCGGAAAGCAGCCGTTCAAATTCTATATCTGACGGAGAACATGAATGGTCTATGTAAATGGAACCGCACATATCCGTCACGCTCAGAGCGGTCAGGTCTATGAGATTGATGCCGACATGCTCGACTTCGAAAGCGTCTCCAGTGAAGAACGCAGCATGGGACCGGAAACAGCCTATTCGGCAGTCGTTGAACATCCGGAGCTTGGGCAGCTCACCTGGTCGATTTGGGAATATCCAATAGGCGCAGAAAATTATCGCGAGACCGATGTCGGCCCGCATGAATTGCTGAACAACCTTGAGTTTGGACTGGAACACGAACCGCCAGACCCGGACGAAGACGGCGACGAAAGAATAGACGAAGAAGACCGACAGGCGCAGATAGACGCGCTGGTTGAATGGTTCTTTGAGCGTTATGAAGATCCGGCCCAGCGGCTACCCTATATCAGCGCCGAAGGCGGCTACCAATGGATTTATGGCGGCCCTTACGATGCACGCGAGGAACTGGCTGAGAACTTCCCAGACTTGCCCGACGACGTCATCGAAGCTGCTGTCGATGAAATCGAATCTGACGGATTGACGGATTGGGCACCCGTCGCAAGTGCCGAGGACTATGATCAGTATGAGGACAACGAGCCGGATGATTTAGAAGTTTCCGCAATCGCGCGCGACCTTGAAGATTTAATTCAAGGCCTTCCAGAGGCCGTTGCTGAGCCAGCGTTTGAGGTCGGCGGTGATGGCCTGATCCATATGGCGATCCCTCCTGATGCGACGACGCCGGATGCGAACAACCCTTTGCTCGATGAGTTACGTGAGGCAACGCAGGATTTACTACACGAACTCAATGGAACGAATGCGCATACGGATCTTCTGAATGCCGTGCAGCGCTATCACGCTACCATCAGCGCTGATTCGATTTCTATTTCGCAGGTTTATTCTCGCGGCATACGGCTGGCGAACGTCGGTGAGGCAACCGAAAAAGCGATCGCGCGGGACTATCTTCCGTCATTCCCGTTGAGTGTTGAGGCGCATCTGTCCTCTGTGCTGGACCTGAACCGCGCTTACATTATGGCCCACCCGGAAGGACGCAGGATCGCCGAGAATTCTGCCGCCTATCAACGGACGCCATCAGATACAGAAGCAATGCGAAGGGCCGCGGATGATTTTGCCGATGCCGTTGCCAGTGCACGAAGCCTGTTTGCCGATGACGTCCGCGAACTCGTTGTACAGGCATCGTCGCAGATAGGGCACGGCCCCCAGCCAGGCCGGTCGAATCAGAACGCCGCACACACGTTCGGCAACCTGACTCGGTTCATTCTAAAGCAAGTTGGGACCGCAGCCTTGTTCACAGGCGCCGCTCTCGGCGGCGCGGCAATCACGGGAAGTATTCCGGGCGGGGCGTTGGCTGCAACCGGAACCGAGTACATCAATTTATGTTGGAGCTTTTTGGTCGCAAACGCATCCGCCCTTCACGCGATTGCCGCCTCCTTTGGCGCAGACTTGTCCTGGATGTCGTCTGCTGCGCACATTCTCGAGCGACACAAAGCGCAAAAGCCTGACTCATGATTTTGCGGAGCCGCCGACTGCCCAGAGTACATTTTCGCGATCAAACAACTCCATCACCCGAGGATCAAACGGGTGGATGATCTTGAGCAGTTCGTCACGCCGATACTCAAGCGAGCCACCGTCGCCATAGACGGGTCTTGTCGTCTTGTGGCCCATGAGCAGGCATCGCAGGCCGTAGTCGATATTGGCTTCCTGCATGCGTTTCTCGAAGGCGTGGCGGAATGAGTAGATCTTGTGGTCGGGCGACTCCAGCAGGCCGCGATTGCGGAAGTTCTTCATCATGTTGGCGGAGAAAAGCTCGCCCTTGTCGTAGTAGTGGGCAAAGGCTTTCGGCGCCGCGCGCTTTGCCGCTTCGAGTGCGATGCCGACCAGCGGAATGTCCCTCTCGGAGGTGTCGGTCTTCACTTCGCGGTCCGTCCGTGCGCGGATGGAGATGTAGGGCACCGGCTCATCAATGTGAAAATCTTCAACGCGTAGGTTGATGATCTCACTCGGTCGGCATCCTGTCTCGATCAGCATCAGCGTAATGAGCTGCAGTTCCGGCCGCCATTTACGGGTAGCACCCGGCGCAAGAATCTTCTCCCGCACCCAGTTGGATGAGAATGGCGGCACTTCGGTTCTCGCCTTCGCCTTGAAGTGCATATTGCGGAAGGGGTTCGGACGTTCCTCTTCGCCAATGTGCTTGAAGTAATCGGCATAGAGCGAACGGATATTGCCGATGTGACGGTTAGCGGTGTTAGGCGCGACCGGCTTTGCGTTCTGATCCTTGGGTCTGACCTGTTTGGCCCAGTGCTTCTGGTAATTGAGCGCGAGGTCACGGGTGATCTCCTCAAGGGCAATGTCACCGGCAAAGTCGATAAAATACTGAACTGAGGTTCGCTTAGTTTTCTCCCACGATGCGCGTTGGTTCGGCGATTTGTACAGCTGCGCGTTGTACGCGATCTCGTTCACATAGACTTCGAAAGCCTCGGACACGCTGACAGTCGGTTTCGGCGCGCCGCCAAGCAGCGCTTCGGCGTCCCGCACTTTGGGGATTTCGGCGGGCCCTGCGTTCTGATGAACCGCAAGCAGCCGTGCCAGCGCCTCTTCAAGCGGCGCAACAGTCGCGAGATGGTCGATGGGCTGATAGGTGAAGCCGCTCGCCAGCGCCTTGACGGTCGCCATGCGATAGCGGCGACGAACGGCCTCCGAAGTTTCCCGACTGGATGAGGGCCCGACCTCTTCGGCGATCTTCAACGATGCCCAGTAATGGTCATCGGCTTCGGCCAGCAAGTCGCGCTTGTAGCGAGCCTGGTCGATTGAAGTGGTCCCCAGCGATTCCTTGATCCGCTTGCGCGAATCAAGGTGCGCGAACTTACTCGGCACACGGCGGTTATACCACCAGACGCGGCCTCGCTGTTCGAGGTAGGAATTGTCGTCGACGCGCTTCATGACGCCGACCATTGGTCCACAATCTGGTCCCATTTTGGTCCACAGATTCCGGCCATTTTATGCAAAGCGAAGCAAACGAGATCAAAAATATCGTTTAACTTCAATGCTTTACACGGAAACCATTTCGAGAGAAATGGCGCGAGTGACGGGGCTCGAACCCGCGACCTCCGGCGTGACAGGCCGGCACTCTAACCAGCTGAGCTACACCCGCGCATTTCCTTGCCGAAACTCGGCGAAGCGCTTCTCTATTAAACCCGGCATGGCGGGTCAAGCGGGGAACTTCACGCGAATTTGCACTTTTCTGTATAAAGCTGTCATTCCCAAGCCATATTCCCATATCAGGTTAGACTCCCAGTCCTGAGGTTATTCCATGAAGCGCGTTCTCCTAATTGTTTCCGGCATCGCGGCACTGCTGATTATCGCAGCCTTTTCAGTGCCCTTCTTCATTCCGAAATCGGTTTACAAGAACCAGATTGAGAATGCGGCGACCAACGCGTTGCAACGTGACGTGACGCTCGCAGGCGATGTGAAAATATCCGTGTTTCCGCGCATCTCGGCCTCGGTCGAACAGGTGAGCGTTGCCAATCCCGACGGATTTGCCACACCGAACATGATTGAGGCAGGTGCGTTGCGCGGCTCGGTCAAATGGATGCCGCTGCTGTCGCGGCGCGTGGATGTGCAGGAAATCGCTTTCGTGGATGCAGATGTGTTCCTTCAGCGCAAAGCCGATGGGAATACGAACTGGGAATTCGCCTCTTCAAAGGAAGCATCGCCACCACCTGAAGGGACAAATGGTTCATTCGATGCGGGAATCGAATCGGCAATCCTCAAGAACGCTTCGCTCACTTTTCAGGACGACCAATCTGGCGAAACATACAAATTGTCCGAACTTGACCTGGAAGCATCTCTGCGAGGCATGGACCAGCCTCTCAGTGCGACAGCCAGCGGCCGGTTTCAGGAGCAAGCCTTCACCATTGACGTCTGGCTGGATGCGCCCGAAGCGCTCACCCGTAATTTGCCCGCTCAGGCCCGGCTGGATCTGGCATCCGACCTGGCAAATATCAAATATGATGGCAGCGTCCAACTTGGTGACGCGCCGAGTTTGAACGGCACGTTCGAAACCGTGGTGGCAGATCTGGCCGCGCTCACACAGCAATTCGAGTTGGATGTGCCGGCACGGTCAGCCTTGGGTCGTCTACAAGTCGCGGGCAAGGCATCCGGCGCGCTCGACTCACCATCTCTTACAGAACTCAAATTGACCCATGACAGTGACTTGTTGAGCGCGTCATATGAGGGATCCGTTTCGCTCAATGGTGATGGGACTGTTGCCGGCACCCTCTCCATCGCCAGCGACAGAATGCGTGACTTGCTGAGCGCTGCGGCAATTGAACTGGCCCCGGGTGATACACTCCAGACCTTCGCCGTCTCCGGTGCGGCAAACGGCACATTCAAGTCCGTCATGGTCAACAATTTGAACCTGTCGCTAGATGCGTTGAGGGGCACCGGACAGGCGGGGATTGATGTGTCGGCGACAACACCGCGCATTATCGGCGATCTCAGCGTACCCGCTCTCGACCTCACACCCTTTATGGGAGAGCCGGATCCGGAAAAGACCAATCAAGGAATTCAGCCTTGGAGTGATGAAACACTCGAATTGTCCGGGCTGAAATCCGTGAACGCAAACCTCAGTCTTGAGGTCGGATCACTCACCATTGGTGATGTCGAATTGACCGATGCAGTCATGGACGTCGATCTGACCGATGGATTGTTGACAGCAGATTTGTCGCAATTCAAAGCCTTCAGCGGACTTTGGTTGGGCAAGCTGACCGTGGATGCCCGACCTGCCACACCGAAAGTCGGCTTCGACATGCAGGGCCAGAATGTTGCCGTCGCAAATCTGCTCGGAACGTTGGCCGGATTCGACAGCCTCACGGGAACAGGACAATTCAAGGTTTCTGCGCAGTCGTCTGGTACATCCATTGACGCAATCATGCAGGCAATTGACGGAGAGGTCTCGACGAGCCTTTCGGATGGTGTGGTCAAAGGCTTGAATGTTGCAGCCTTGGTACGAAGCGCCTCCTCTCTGAAGCAGGCCATAGCGACAGGCTCAATTCAGGAACTCAATTTTGGCGAAGCTTTATCGCAGAATGCCGAAACCGATTTTTCAAGCTTCAACACTGTGTTGAAAGTCAATAACGGCGTTGCGAATGTGGATGTGATGAAACTGCTGAGTCCCATTCTGGGCGTAGATGGGACTGGACAGATCAATCTGGCGGGACAGTCCATGGACCTGCGCCTTGCGACCAGTGTGGACAAATCGGCCCAAGGTCAGGGCAGCGTGGTGCAATTGAACGGCATTCCAGTCCCGATCCGTATATCGGGCGCGTGGACGAATCCGAAAGTCACACCAGATCTGAGCGGCGTAAGTTCTGCGTTCAAGGCAGAGTTGGGCTCCCGCGTGTTGGAAGAGCTTGGTGTCTCCAACTCAGCAGGCTCCGGCAGCACCGAAGATGTTATCGGCGGACTCCTTGGCATCAAGAAGCCTGACCCAGAAGCTCCGACGGACGACGCGCCTGCCGAGACATCTGCTGAAGATGTAGCGATCAAAGCGCTCGGCGGCTTGTTGAACAATCGCAAGAAAAAAGAGGCCGACACTTCAAACGAAAACTGAAATCCAGGGATCAGGCTTGGGCGGACTTCGCCGCTGGAAACTGGATAGTATTATCGGCTGCGGTCGCGACTTCCGACTCCCGATTGGGTGATGCAAAATCGGCAGGTAGAAGGTCGATAATATGGTGAAGTTTGTCGAGCGGCTTGGCCCGGCTGATGAAGAAACCCTGCAATTCCTGGCATCCAATGTCACGCAGGAACTCTGCTTGAAAATGCGTCTCGACACCCTCCGCTGTGCACCGCATGCCCAGTGAGTGCGCCAGTGCGATGGTGGCTTGCGTGATAGAACGGCTGTCTGATCGGCTTTCAATGTCTCGCACGAAGCTCTTGTCGATCTTGATCTTGTCGAACGGAAAGCTCCGCAAATAAGACAGAGAAGAATAGCCTGTGCCGAAATCATCAAGCGCAATGCCGACGCCGATCTCCTTCAGTTTGTGAAGGCGCTTGAGCGTGAAATTTGTGTCCGACATCAGGACCGTTTCCGTGATCTCAAGCTCGAGCCGTCGCGGATCAATCTTGTTGGCGGCAATCGCATTCACGATGGTCGTCATCAAATTGGATGAGTGTATTTGCAACGGCGAGATATTCACCGAAACTTTGACATGATTGGGCAGACGACGCGCCTCTGCCAAAGCCGCCCGAATGACCCAGTCTCCGATCCGGGTAATCAGACCATTGTCTTCTGCGTGCTCAATGAAGTCGCCGGGATAAACCAGGCCCCGCTCAGGGTGGTTCCATCGCAGCAAGGCTTCGCATCCCACCACATCATGTGTGTGAGCATCAACTTGGGGCTGGAAATGAAGTTCGAACTCGCTGTGCTCCAGCGCGGAATGCAAATCGGCCTCGACTTGCAAATGGGCTCGCGCGCGTTCGTCGAGTGCGGGTGTGAACATGCACCAAGTGGACTTTCCGAGCTTCTTGGCCTGATAGAGCGCCAAGTCAGCATGCTTCAGCATGGTGCGGGCATCTTTCGTGTACGGATCGAACATCCTGACACCTACCGACGCGGAGCAATTGGCGGTCGACCCCCACAGGTCATAGGGCTCGCTCAGGCGTTCGGTTATCTCGTCGAAAAAGAGTTCGAGGTCGCCCATCGTCGGACGCTGAACGATCATGGCGAACTCGTCACCACTGATCCGCGCCACCATGTCATGATCGCCGCTCAATTCGTTCAGGCGACCGGAGACATGCTGCAAGAGCTCATCACCCGCCGGATGGCCCAGCGTATCGTTCACCCATTTGAAATTATCCAGATCGAGCCAAACCAACGCTCTTTGGACTGTTTCAACATCCGGTTTGCGGAGCGCCTTTTCCAGTCGTTCCTGCATGTTCATCCGGTTTGGCAGACCCGTCAGCCCGTCATAATGCGCCATAAAGGCAATACGATCTTCTATTTCCTTGGACTGGGTGATGTCCGATGCCACCCCGCGGAAGCCTCGGAACTTGCCATCATTGAAGATTGGCTTTCCGGTAAGGGACAACCAGCGTTCGGTCTCTGAACCTTTGAGCCTCATGGCGATATCGCGAAAGCCCTGGCGGCGCATGAGGCTGGTATTGAGCACTCTGGTAGAATCGTCCGCCTCGAACTGATCGACCAACAGATTGCCAAGCGTTAGGTAACCATTGTCATGCTCAGCGCCCTCAAACACGAGAGGAATGTCTACGAGCACGCCTCTGGCGTCAGTTTGCCAGAGCCAATCGGACGTACTTTCCTCAAAATCCCTCAACAGCAACCCAATCAGATGCGACTGCTCTCTAACCGCCGTTTCGTTGATGCTTTTGAGCACGAACTGGCGATGTGACCAGCGAATGGCGAGGATGAGTATCGCGACATAAGCCAACGTCAAAATAGATGTATACTGATATTTTGGATTTTGCTGAAACTGCATTTCCGCAACCAGTCCCAGTCCGATCGGAACTATAAAGGCAAAGGCTGCCTTGGGCAGACGCGACATCAGGAGCGCACCGGTGAACATGACTCCAGCCAGAACGACGCCCACAATCATCTGGCCATAGCTATCCGTGACATTCATCACAATGATAGGTACCGACGCCCAAAGAAGTCCGGCAATCGCCGCAACAAACGTATATTCCCTCATCACCTTGCGCGCGATCGCAAGATCGCTGGGCCGGTAGGTTCGAACCTTGTTCGTAACAAAAGCCGCTGCGCATATGGCGGCGATACAGACGAGCCATACAGACAAGGCAAAGTCCGCTGGCGTCTCCTTGAAGGACAGCCAGACAACCGACGCATTGATCAGGTTGGCCAGAACCAGAGGAATCGTGATCGTGCCCACGATTTCCAGCTGGCTTTCTCGCCAAGCCGCCTCATGCTTTCGTTCGTCGTCCGAGTCCCTAACGATCTCGGACAGCGGCCCATCGCCGCTATCCTTCATAGCCAACAGTTTCATGCGTCCACCCCGGAATTCATCCGACTTCTCGGAATCACCATTGTCAGCATGTCTAAGCGACGGAGGTGAAAATCAGTGTAGTGTGACGTCGAAAATTCTCTGAAACCGGTAACGATGCGTAAGTCATCAATCTTTGGTTGGATAAATATTCAAGGATTTCAACACGGTTCTGGCTCGCCGCTGTATCAGATCACGTTCACGATCCGGCATTTTTATCGCATTTTTCATGAGCAATGACATGCGGGGATTACCCTGCAATCGTTGGGAATGGCGGATCAGGAAGTCCCAATAAAGCGTATTGAAGGGACACGAGTCCTCATCGGTCCGGGTTTTGGAATTGTAACGACACCCGGCGCAATAATCTGACATCTTGTTTATATAGTTTGCACTGGCAGCGTAAGGCTTTGACGCAATCACACCCCCGTCTGCAAAGAGCGCCATTCCATGCGTATTCGGCAGCTCCACCCATTCGTACGCGTCGGCATAAACACTCATGTACCAATCATTGACGTGGTCCGGATGGATGCCCGCGAGCAGCGCAAAATTTCCCGTGATCATGAGGCGTTGAATATGATGGGCATAAGCATGCCGAATGGTCTGCCCCAGCGCATCGGCCAGACAGGCCATATCGATTTCGCCGGTCCAGTAGAAATCGGGAAGCGCGTTCTGCGCATTCAGAAAGTTGCTCTTTGCGTACTTAGGGCCGCTCCACCAGTAGAGCCCCCGCACGTATTCGCGCCAGCCAAGGATTTGCCGAATGAAGCCTTCCACAGCATTGAGCGGCGCACGGCCGGATTTCCATTCCGCCTCAGCGCGTTCACACAAATCCAACGGATCCAACAAACCGACATTCAGATAAATCGAGAGGATTGAATGCCACATCCACGGCTCATCCTTTGCCATGGCATCTTGGTAGTCTCCAAAGCCAGGCAGGATCTCCGCCATGAAAGCATCACGAGCGGCCTCGGCATCGTGACGTGTGACTCCGAACACGAAGGGTTCCAAATCTCCGAAATTGTCTGGAAACCTGTGCGTGATCATATCGAGCACGTCTTGCGTAACCTGATCTGGCTGGCAGAACCATCGTTGAGGAGTAACCGCGGATTTCGGCAACCGTTTGCGGTTGTCCTGATCATAATTCCACTTGCCGCCAGCGGGGCTGTCTCCCTCCATGAGCAGGCCTGTCTTCTGTCTCATCTCGCGATAGAAATACTTCATCCGCAACTGCTTGCGATGGGCAGCCCAGGTCGAGAATTCACTCAGTGTCGCGATGAACCGCGTGTCGTCGCGAAGTTCCACCTCTACATCGAAGATGTTGGCCCACACCTCCATATCGCTCAACAGGCGCCATTCGCCGGGTTTCGTGATGATCAAGGTGTCGATGCCGGGATCGGCATCCAACGCACGCGCCACTTCACCGCGCAATGAGCCTTCATTTTCAGGATCCGTTAATTTGACATAGCGCACCGCAACACCCGTTGCTTCCAACTCCTCAGCGAAGTGGCGCATGGCAGAGAATACAAATGCGAGCTTCTTCTTGTGGTGGCCCACATAGGTCGCCTCTTCCATGACTTCGGCCATCAAGACAGTATCTGTGGACGGATTGAAATCAGAAAGAGATGACAGGTCGGGCGTTAGCTGATCGCCAAGAATGAGTGTCAGAGCCGACATTCGGTAGCGAAATCAGTATGGCTTCGCCAAAACGTATTCAATGTCCTGACCACGCGCTTCGAAAGCCAACTTCATCCAACGTCCGGCTTGGTCATACCAAAGCATAACATCAATATCAGAATCCATCAGATACCGCGTGGTCTCGATCTCTTCACCCGCCACACGTATGGTCTCATTCCCTTGTTCAGATACGGTGACCTCCAATATTTCTCCATTGCCGGTCGACAGCAGCTTTGAGGAATTCGTGGCGGCTAAGTTCCAATGACTTGAAGGCACGATTGAGCCTGCAACAACACCGTCATACTCTGTGCCTTCGACCTCCAACCCATCACCGCTGCGCGCTGCCTTCACCGACCCTTCATCGCCATCATCGTCAACCTGACCGGTGAGAGACACGAGTTGTCCATCCTCCCACACTTCAGTGGCGTCGAGCTCATACTTGAAAACGGTGATAGGCCCCAGGCCGGCTTTGAGGTTCACGTCAGTCGTTGCAGTCAGACGTCCCTGGCTATCCTGCCCAAACGTGACGGAGTGGGAGCCGAATGGCTTGCCCTTGCGCAGCACATCAAACTCGATCACGTCGCCCGGGCTTGGTGCCCAACTCGCATCCGACGTCTTTCCGCTTGCGGGTGCGCTAAACAGCGCGGCCGATACCAGAATGGCTCCCAGAAAACGCTTCATTGGAAAATACTCCAGAACCTGTTGGGCCGATGGGCAACAAAGCAGATACAACTTTCGTCTCCCACAGCAGCGGGCTTGTGACGCATGCCGGGTTCACCGAGCACAAGGTCACCGCGAGAATATGTGCCATATCCATCTGTAAAACGCCCGGACAGGACAACGGTTGCCTCAAGGCCACCATGACCATGCATCGGCGCGCTTTGACCGGGCTCCAGTTTCATGAACTTTGTCCCCGGCGTGCCTGCAGATGCATATTGAACGCCGGAGAAACCGCGCCGCCAGCTCAAATCGCCAGATGATTGGAACAGGACCTCATCAGCTGAGAGACCTGACCATCGGGCGCGACCAGTTCTCGAACTCTGCTGGGCCGGGTCGGCAAGTATCGGGTCAGATCGTTCCAGCATCACACCGCCGATCATTGACCAGAGATGCGCGGTCTCAGCCCCCCTCTCACTCAGTGAAATGTGCAGGTCCCCCGCCACAGCAAAGGACTCCGGATGGTTCCCGGCGGCATGGTCCATCATGAAAGCAATATAGGTGTCGGTGTGGGTCAAGCAGGCGGTCCTGTCTCGGTTGGTCTATTCATGCTTCTTACGCAGACCGGCACGAATTGGATCACACGGGCCCTGTGGGACTCACAACGGTTGTGAAAACCTCTGCGCCGCACTAGCTTCGTCCCAAAGAAAATTGACCAGAATCGGACCTAATCTGATGAAGTTTCATCGCTCGGTGATCGACCTTATCGGCAACACCCCCCTGCTTCGCCTGAACCAGGCATCTGACGAAACCGGCTGCGAAATTCTCGGCAAATGCGAATTCCTCAATCCGGGGCAGTCTGTGAAAGACCGACCGGCACTGGGCATTGTTCGCGACGCTGAAGCGGCTGGAGAGCTGAAACCCGGTGGCACCATTGTCGAAGGAACGGCTGGAAACACCGGCATCGGGCTCGCATTGGTCGGCGCAGCACTCGGCTACCGCGTGGTCATCGTTATGCCACGCACGCAAAGCCAGGAGAAAAAGGATGCAATCCGCCTACTCGGCGCAGAGCTGATCGAGGTCGATGCGGTCCCCTACAAGAACCCAAACAACTACCAGCACTTCTCGAAGCGCCTGGCCGAAGACCTTGCCAAGTCGGAACCAAACGGCGCGATCTGGGCAAACCAGTTCGACAATATCTCGAACCGCAAGGCCCACTACGACACCACTGGTCAGGAAATCTGGACCCAAACCGATGGCAAGCTTGACGCTTTCATCTGCGCGGTCGGATCTGGCGGCACGCTCGGCGGTGTATCGCTCGCACTAAAGGAAAAGAACAAGGACATTCAGATCGGTGTCGCAGATCCCGGCGGGGCTGCGATGTATGAATACTACAAGAACGGTGAGTTGAAATCCGAAGGCACCTCAATCACTGAAGGCATCGGACAAGGTCGCATCACAGCCAATCTTGAAGGTATTGAAGTGGATCGCGCTTATCGCTGTACGGATGAGGAAGCGCTCAACATCCTTTTCGGCCTCGTTCAGAATGAAGGTCTGTGTCTTGGCGGCTCCGCGGGAATAAATGTCGCCGGGGCCGTTCAGATGGCGAAGGATCTGGGGCCCGGGCACACAATCGTCACGGTGCTCTGCGACTATGGCAACCGATACCAGTCGAAACTCTACAATCCCGATTTCCTGAGATCGAAGGATCTGCCGGTTCCCGCATGGATGGAGGCTTGAATTATGGAATCCGGAGACCCGCTTGTCACAGCCGAATGGCTGAAAGAACATATCTCTGCGCCAGACGTCCGGGTCGTGGACGCAACCTGGTTCCCTCCCTTCCTCAATCCCGAGAAGACGGGGCGCCAGGCATGGGCTGAAGGGCACATCCCGGGGGCCGTCTATTTCGACATCGACGCCATCAAGGCAGGCGGAACCGATCTGCCGCACATGCTGCCCGATCCCGTCATGTTCTCGTCGCGTGCGCGCAAGCTCGGCCTGGGAGACGGCAACCGGATCATCGTCTATGACCAGTTCAACTTCTTCGCCTCGGCTCGCGTATGGTGGATGTTGCGCGTAATGGGCCAACGCGACGTAAAAGTACTTGATGGTGGGCTCAAGGCCTGGACGGATGCTGGTGGCGAGACCGAGGACCTGCCACCGGTGGCCGTCGAACGCCATTTCACAGCGCGCGTCCGGTCCGATCTGCTGAAGGATTCAGACCAAATGCTTGCAGCATCTGCGAACAGCTCCCACAACATCATAGACTCCCGCTCGGCCGAGCGTTTCTCCGGCGAGGCTCCCGAACCGAGAGAGGGGCTTCCCTCCGGCCACATCCCTGGCAGCATTTGCCTGCCCTCCGGCGAACTCCGCACGGAAGACGGCAGGATGAAATCCGCCGAGGAACTTGGCAAACTGTTTCCAAATCCCCTCGCGCCCACAATCGCGACCTGCGGGTCTGGCGTGTCTGCCGCTGTCACGGCACTCGCGCTGGCCCGACTCGGTAATTGGGACGTCGCGGTCTATGATGGATCGTGGGCGGAATGGGCGTCTGACGCATCCCGTCCCGTCGCCACTGGCACAGCATGACAAAGGACACTGCGACACGTCTCATCCATACGCGTGGCCGCCGGTTGGCCCAGAAGACAGTCAATCCGCCAATCGAGCGGGCGTCCACACTCCTGTTTGATACATCCTCAGACCTCTATGGCGCGAAGCCCGGCTACGGCCGTATGGGCCTGGCGGTTCATCGTGAACTTGAAGACGCACTTTGCGTACTTGAGAATGCGACCTTCGCAAAACTGACCTCGAACGGATTACAGGCCTGCGCGCTTGCCATCGGCAGCCAGGTAAAAGCCGGGGATCACATCCTTTTCACCGACTCCGCCTATGGCCCCACCGCGCGCTATCTTGATCGTCGATTGGAAAAAATGGGGGTAGAGGCGACGCGCTTCGATCCGCGATGTGGCGCAACCATTTCTAACCTGATCAAACCCAACACGCGCGCAATTTACCTGGAATCTCCGGGCTCACTCACTTTCGAGATCAGCGATACGCCTGCCATTGTGGACGTGGCGCAGCAGCGTGGTATTCGCACCATTCTCGATAATACATGGGGCGCTGGAATTCTGCACAAGCCACTGGACCTCGGCGTGGACATCTCTGTCCAGGCGTTGACAAAATATGCGGTTGGCCATGCGGACGTGTTTGGCGGCGCTGTCATGAGCCGCGACAAGCGCGTGGCGCAAGAAATTATCGACTGCGGAGATGATTGGGGCATCAGCCTGGGCCCGGACGATGCTTACACGGCCTTGCGCGGCTTGCGCAGCCTGAAGACGCGCATGGATGCGCACGAGGCCGCTGGTCTCAGGATCGCGAATTGGTTGTCTGAACGCCCGGAAGTCTCTCAAGTCCTGCACCCGGCACTCGAACAGCATCCGGACCATGCCATCTGGAGACGCGACTTCTCTGGCGCAAACGGCCTGTTTTCGGTCATTCTCAACGCGGTCAGCCCAGAAGGCCTGAAACGCTTCTTTGACGCATTGGAACTGTTTTCGATGGGCTTTTCCTGGGGTGGCTTTGAAAGCCTGATCATCCCGTGCGACCCGCAACTGAAACGATCAAAAGGCCACTGGATTGACCAAAAGGTCGGCCCTCTGCTCCGCATACATGTCGGTTTGGAGACCGTAGATGACCTGATTGCCGATCTCCGGGCAGGGTTTGAGGCTATGGGGGAATAAGAGCGTGGAATTGGGGGCTCGCAAAATCGGATTGATGCTGGGCCCTGCCCTGGCCGCGCTCATGTTGCTGTTCGGCCCACCGGAAGGCCTCAGCCATGCGGCCTGGGGCACGGGAGCCCTGATGGCGCTTATGGCGGTCTGGTGGGCCACCGAGGCTATTCCCATACCTGCCACGTCTCTGTTGCCGCTTTTTGTTCTGCCGCTCGTTGGAGCGGGCTCACCAGCCCAGACGGGCAGTGATTATGCCAACCATATTGTCATCCTGTTGCTCGGCGGCTTCATCGTTGCCCTCGGCATTGAACGCTGGAACCTGCACCAGCGGATTGCACTCAACGTCATCAGCCGGGTGGGCACGTCGCCCGGCGCTATTGTCTTCGGCTTCATGCTCGCAACGGCCGTCCTGTCGATGTGGATATCCAATACGGCCTCGACATTGATGATGGTCCCCATCGCCATCTCAGCCAGCGCTGTGCTTGGGAGTGTTTCGAAACACTTCACCACGGCACTCCTGCTCGGTGTTTGCTACGCAGCTTCCATCGGTGGGGTCGCCACCCCGATCGGCACGCCGACCAATCTGATTGCAATCAGCTGGTTGCAGACCGAAGCGGGTGCTCATATCGGGTTCGCACAATGGATGGCCTTTGGCCTGCCGGCCATGGCGCTATTATTGCCGGTCGCATGGTGGAATGTCACACGCGGTATGCCGGTCCGCTCCGAAAATGCAGAAGCTGTGTCAGCTCACGTCAAATCCCAGCTTATCGGCATTGGCAAAATGACCGTCCAAGAAACCCGCGTCGCAATCGTTTTCGGGATCACAGCCACCCTATGGCTGCTCAGACTGCCACTTCAGCTATTCCTCGAAGCGTCTGGAATAGAGTTGCTCGCGAATTATGGTGGCGCGGAAGTCGACATGATGATCGCGATCTTCGGCGGGGTACTCATGTTTCTGGTCCCGGCGGGCGGCGGTGAAGATCGTGGCCTGCTCAACTGGCAGGAAGCTGAACAAATTCCGTGGGGCGTGTTGCTCCTGTTTGGTGGCGGCATCGCAATGGGCAAGGCCATTTCGCGCACCGGACTGTCGGAATGGATCGGCGAGAATCTGCGTGTTCTGGACGTGCTCCCGCCGCTAATCTTCATCGTTATTGTGGTTGCTCTGGTCATCTTCCTGACGGAAGTCACCTCAAACGTGGCCACAATGACCACGCTTGCACCCGTACTGGGTTCGCTCGCTGTTGCGCTCGGCACAGCTCCGGAAAGCCTGCTCGGCCCGGCCGCCGTGGCAGCGTCCTGTGCCTTCATGCTGCCGGTTGCCACCGCACCAAACGCCATCGTCTATGGCACGGGCCACATCACCATCCAGCAGATGATCCGCAAGGGCTTCTACATCAATCTGGCAGGTATCGTGATCATCGCCGCGGTAGGCTACTGGATCGCTCCGCTGGTCCTGTAGAGGAATCCAGCGACACGCGCCGAATTCCTCCTACACCCGACAAGCCTGCGTCCCTCAATCCCAGCCCCGTCTGCAGCAAGGCATACAGGGGCAAGCTGAACGCCACCTGAACTTAGGTTAACTCAGGCAGCTGGTGGCTCGCTGACCTGGACCATCAGTTTGCCTAGATTCTTGCCTTCGAAGAGACGCGACAAGCTGGCTGGTGCATTTTCCAGACCATCGACAATGTCCGCCTCGAACTTGATCTTGCCGGCCATCAACCATTGCGCCATCTGCTGAATGCCTTCCGGAAACCGCGGGAAGTAATCGATCACGATGAACCCTTTCAGCAAAGTCCGGCGCATCAACAGGTTCGAGAAATTGTACGGCCCCGGCACGGGGTCAGTTGCATTATAGGTGCTGATCAGTCCGCATAGCGGCATGCGCGAGAAATCATTCAGACGCGCAATCACTTCATCCATGATTTTGCCGCCCACATTCTCGAAATTGACGTCGATTCCCTTCGGACAGTGCTTGTCGAGCGCTGCCCCAACGTCTTCCGTCTTGTAGTTTATCGCAGCATCGAAGCCGGCCACCTCGGTCAGCCATTTGCATTTCTCGTCACTGCCCGCGATGCCAACAACCCGGCAGCCTTGGATCTTTGCAATCTGTCCCACCATGGAGCCGACTGCGCCGGCCGCCGCAGAGACGACCACCGTCTCGCCAGCCTTTGGCTTCGCAATATCCATCAGTCCGAAATAGGCCGTCATGCCAGTTGCGCCGAGCGGCCCCATATAGGCGGTCAGCGGCACACCTGGCAGGCGCGGCAGTGCGTTCAGCGAACTTCCGGGCAGATTCGAATAGAGCGACCAGGTGCCGAGACCCGTGTTTACGATGTCTCCTTCCTTCAGCCCGTCAAAACGGCTTTCGGTGACCACGGCCAGACCGCCGCCACGCATGGCATCCCCGATGCCGACGGGCGGCAGATAACCATCCACATCGCTCATCCAGATGCGATTGGTCGGGTCGAGGGACAGGTAAATCAGGCGGGTTCGCACTTCACCATCTTCCAACGGCACAAGCGGAGACTCGACCAGTTCGAGGTCTCCCTCCTTCAGGTCACCTACAGGCCGCTGACGCAAAACCCAGCTCTTGTTCATCTCAGTCATTTTTATCCTCCCATGTCTTGACCGGGAGGCTAGGTCGAATTCCGGCTAGCGCAAGACTCCGCGTCGCGTCATCCGCCACGCATATGCAAGCAACAAGGCACCAATCAGGATGATGACTGCCGCAAACGCGGGATTTGAAGCTCCTTCCGGAACATCTTTCAGCGACATCCCATGAACCATGGATGCGAGCGCGGCCAGCAGCGATATCAAGAACGCCCAAACGGCAAACCGGCTGCGCAACAGGAGCAGAATGGATCCGATCAACGCGCCCCAGACGCCGAATGCCCAGATGACATACTGCCAGACTGGAAACGAATAGAAAAAGGCTCGCTGCTCTTCCGTGAAGTTCGACATATACGGCGCCCAATGGGTCACTGTGGCGGTGTAATCAAACGCGCCAAATCCGTTCCACAGTACCGCAAGAATACCCACGACCCAGAGATGCCAAGGCGTACCGGCGGCTTGTGGTTCCAGTGTTTCACTCATGCTTCCCTCCCAGAATTGTACGCGCAAGTTTACGCTGCGACGGCGCATTCGGCAAATCCCTATAGGTGAGGGTGCAATACCCCCTTCCGGATGGGTGACGTCGCGCATGACACGGGCTACACATTCGGCCAGCAAAGGATTCCCGAACCATGGCCACTGCCCCCGTCAACAAGGACAGCCACCTCTACCTGGTAGATGCCAGCGCATACATTTTTCGCGCTTTCCACGCCCTTCCCCCTCTGACCCGGGCCAGCGATGATTTGCCAATCGGCGCCGTGAGCGGGTTCTGCAACATGTTGTTCAAGCTGCTGGAAGATCTGAAGGGCGACGAGCGGCCCACCCATTTCGCCTGCATCTTCGACAAATCCTCCATCACGTTTCGCAATGAACTGTACGACCAGTACAAAGCGAACCGCTCGGAACCCCCGGAAGAACTGCGCCCCCAATTCCCGCTCGTGCGCCGCGCCGCCGAAGCCTTCGCGGCCCATGCCATCGAGAAGGAAGGATTCGAAGCCGACGATCTGATCGCCACCTATGCGCGTCAGGCCGAGGCGAAAGGCGCTCGCGTCACCATCGTCTCATCTGACAAGGACTTGATGCAACTTGTTTCCGATACCGTCCTCATGCTCGACACGATGAAGAACAAGACAATGGGTCGTGAACAGGTCTTTGAGAAGTTCGGCGTCGGCCCGGAAAAGGTCGTCGACATCCAGTCACTTGCCGGAGACAGCGTCGACAATGTACCCGGGGCCCCCGGAATCGGCGTGAAAACTGCGGCTCAGCTGCTGGATGAATATGGCGACCTCGACACGTTGCTCGCCCGCGCTGAAGAAATCAAACAGCCAAAACGCCGCCAGACCCTGATCGACAATGCCGATCTCATCCGCATTTCCAAGCAATTGGTGACGCTCAAAGACGACGTGCCGCTCGACGTACCGCTCGAAGACCTCGCCGTGCAGGATCCGGACCCAGACACGCTGATCAATTTCCTGGAAGAAATGGAATTCCGCACCATCACGCGGCGCGTGCGGGAAATGATGGAACTCGAAGGTACCTTGGAGTCCGCCCAGCCCGCAGAAGATCCGATCGACCGCAGCAAATACATCTGCATCCGCGATTTCGAAGAGCTGGAAGAGTGGATCACACGCGCCACCAAACAGGGCTATGTTGCGGTTGACACCGAGACCGACAGTCTCGATTCCATCGCGGCTAACCTAGTCGGCGTATCCTTGGCGCTCGCACCGAATGAAGCCTGCTACATCCCGCTCGCGCATGTCGATCCAGACAATGCGGGCGACGGAGACATGTTTGGCGCAGATCCGCCACGGCAGATCCGCATGCAGGATGCACTGCGCGCTCTGAAACCGATGCTCGAAGATCCGGCGGTCCTGAAGATCGGGCAGAATATCAAGTACGACCTCTCGGTCTTCGCCACGCACAACATCAATGTCGCGCCGATTGATGACACGATGTTGCTGTCTTACGTATTGAATGCAGGCAAGCACAATCACGGCATGGACACGCTGTCGGAGCGATACCTGCAGCACAACACTATTCCGTTCAAGGAGATTGCCGGAACGGGCAAGTCGCAGGTGACGTTCGATCGGATCGCGCTGGACAAGGCGACAGAATACGCCGCCGAGGATGCCGACATCACCCTGCGCCTGTGGCAGGTTTTCAAGCCCCAGCTGCGCACGGAAAAGGTCATGACGGTTTACGAAACGCTGGAACGCCCGCTCGTCCCCGTCCTCGCCCGTATGGAGCAGGAGGGGATCAAGGTCGACCGCGATCACCTCTCGCGCCTGTCATCCGATTTTTCCCAACGCATGGCTGCGCTTGAGGCCGAAGCGTATGAACAGGCTGGCCGCGAATTCAATATCGGCAGCCCGAAACAGCTCGGGGAAATCCTGTTCGACGAAATGGGTCTTGAGGGCGGCAAGAAGACCAAGACTGGCGCATGGCAGACGGACGCCGACGTGCTCGAAGGGCTCGCTGCAGAAGGCCATGGCCTGCCCCGCACGATCGTCGACTGGCGAACCCTCTCCAAGCTCCGGTCGACCTATACCGAAGCACTGCAAGCGGCGATCAATCCCGACACAGGGCGCGTGCATACCAGTTACTCGATGGCGGTTGCCCAAACTGGTCGCCTGTCCTCCACAGATCCGAACCTTCAAAACATTCCCGTTCGCACCGAGGAGGGCCGCAAGATCCGCGAAGCCTTTGTCGCCGAAAAGGGCAATGTTCTGGTCAGCGCGGACTACAGCCAGATCGAGTTACGTATCCTGGCGCATATAGCCGATATTGATGCGCTGAAGGACGCCTTCAAGGAAGGCCTCGACATCCATGCCATGACGGCCAGCGAAATGTTTGGTGTGCCTATCGAAGGCATGGACCCCATGGTCCGCCGTCAGGCAAAGGCGATCAATTTTGGTATCATATACGGCATTTCCGGCTTCGGCCTCGCACGCCAGCTGGGCATTCCCCAGAGCGAAGCCAGCGAGTACATAAAAACCTATTTCAAACGCTTCCCCGGAATCCGCGCATACATGGACGAGACCAAAGCTTTCGCCAAGGAGCATGGATACGTTACCACCGCCTACGGACGGAAAATCAATCTCTCTGGTATCAAGTCCAAAGGACCACAGCGCTCCTTTGCTGAGCGCCAGGCCATCAACGCGCCCATTCAGGGATCCGCTGCCGACATCATCAAACGCGCCATGATCCGCATGCCAGACGTACTGGCCAAAGCAGGCCTGTCTGCGCGTATGCTGCTTCAGGTACATGATGAACTCGTCTTTGAATGCCCGGAGGCCGAGGCCGACAAATTGATCGAAACCGTGAAGACCACCATGCAGGGAGCCGCCGGACCGTCACTTCAGCTATCTGTACCCTTGGTTGTCGACGCGCGCGCCGCCAGCAACTGGGCCGAGGCGCACTAAAGAACATAAACAAGTTTTCACACTTAGGGCCTCCCCTCTATGTTAGCATTCCCGTCAGACGGGAAGCAAAACATGGTTCGCAGGATCGTAGTCGGAATGATCGCAGCATGCATGGGGGGCGCAGCAACAGCGGAGGTGGATTTATCCAAACTCCGGGCTCAGATTGAGCGCGCAGTGGAAAGTGAGGACTTGTCCGCAATAACCACAGTGTTCGGACCTGAAGTCCAGATCATGCCGGAATACCAGAAGACAATGACCGGACCATGCGGCCCTGTACTACGAGACGCTGTTTGACGGCATCGACATCAATTTGTTTGACAAAACCCTCACCGAGACAATTCCGATCGACATGTTAAAAGTGGACATCGGCGCGTTCACTCTGAACTATACTGCAGCGCAGTCCGCTGAGGCGAAGGGAGTATCCGGGCACTACTTCGATGTCTGGGAAGAAAGTGCGGCTGGCGATTACGTGCTGATCGCACAAACTTGGAATTTCGACAGCGTGTACACGGAAATCCGGGAAACCACGATGTTCGACACTCTGCCTGGCATACATCTGGCCTTCACGCCATCAGTCCCAGTCGATTCCGGCGCGGCGTTCGATCACCTCGCCGTCAACCTGTACAATGATGCTGCGATGATAAGACAGCAATCCGACATTCTTTACCATGTCTACTCAGAAGATGCCGTTATGTACCCACATGACAGTGGACCGAGAGTTGGGCAGGAGGCCATCAAGGAATTCCTTGAAGACTATACGTCTGGCTGGCCCAGTTTTGACTATATAAAAACGGCGTCACACAGAATAGAAGGCACCGCACCTTACGCAATGTCACTGATATCCTACAATCTGCGCTGGGACTCATTGGATAATTCCGGCGTCTCCATCGGCAAGGGCATCCGCATCATGAAACGAAACGAGGATGGATCATTGCGAACCTACAGGCTTATATCAATGCACGACCAATAAAGTTGCGTCGCCGCCCCGGCGCGGGTGAGCAACCGGGACGGCGAACAGGTCAGACCTCCGTCAGAATATCCGGATATGGAAGGCGGGACTTCGGGAGCGAGGCGTTATAGTCCTGCTCAGGATCGTGATAGCCGAGCGGCACTACAACGAGCGAGGAGAAGCCCCTCTCGCGCAGGCCGAACTCGGCGTCGAGCACTGCCGTTTCAATGCCTTCCATCGGCGTGGAGTCTATGCCCAAGGTGGCTGCGCCCAACATGAACTGGCCAATATTCAGATAGACCTGCTTAACCATCCAATGCTGGACATCCTTCAAGTCCTGCTTATGGAGGTTCACGAACATTGACCGGCCACCGTGCATGGCGGGCTTGTGCGTGTCTTTGTCAACATCGAAGCGACCGTCTTTGTCTTCCTGTTCCAGCACATGCTGGAGATAGTCTTCATCCACGGCAAGGCGGCTGGCAAACACCACGACATGCGAAGCGTTCAGGATCGAGGGGCGGTTGAAGGGGTACTTCTCTGTTGCCTTGGCAACGCGCGCCTTGCCTTCCGGTGTTGAGGCGAGAATGAAATGCCAAGGCTGGATATTCGTGCTTGATGGACTGAACCGCAACAGCTCTTTCAGCTTTTCCACATTCTCGTCAGAGATACGACGTTTGGGGTCGTAGGCCTTCGTCGTGTAACGGGCCTTGGCGTAGTGAGTGATATCATGTTTCATGGGAGGGTCCTTTGATACTTGGAAAAATGGAAAGTTTCGGGAGGGGGATTGATCAGCTCTTTGCAGAGACGATTTCGAATTCGCCTTCGGACCGGACATAGAAAAGGCAATCCGCGTCCGCGCCGCAGGCGAGATTATCGCTTGTGTTGGCCTCAAGGCCGACATAGCCTCCCGGCGCAAGGGTCGCCGATTCCGCCTTGCCCTTCAGGTGCACTTCTGGCGCGCCAGAAATCGCCACAACCCGCAGGTCACTTTGATTACTGCGCAGGCGGGCGGACTGCCCAGCCGGCAGTTTGACCAGTGCGCCTTGTGCGCCATTGTTTTCCGGGGAGTTCCAAAGAAACGAAATTTTCGCGCCGCTGTCCCGGTCGATCCAGGTAATGTCTGAGGCATCAAGCCAAACGAGATTGGTGTGATCAAGGTTCACCGGGCGTTCGCCCGAATCGAAGGACTCATCCGCAGGTTTTACGAGATATGGACCGTCATCAATCTCGACATAGGCCATGTTGAACGCATCACCGGCCGACGTGACATGGGCCTCACCCGCCGGCTGGGTCCAGAATGAGCCGGCCGGCAGCCACATATCGGCCGCTCCCGGATCGTCATTGTGGATCACCCCTTCAATCACGACCCCGCGATATGTCACGTTGTGAATGTGGGGCGGAGACGAGAAACCTTCCTTGAACTGAACGAGGAAACCGGATTCACCGGCGGAGGTGCGATCCCCCCAAAGCGTTCCGGCCCGCGGACTTGCATCGCTCCGCGCCGGGTTGAGCGGGCCCCATTCAACCGCTGAGACCGGGACGATATCCGCCCCTGACACACCGCGAGAAACATCCGGCGCGCTGGCGCACCCAGCGCCAGCAGATACGAACAGTAGCGCGCCCAACGCGCCAAAGGGGATTTTGCGTAAGGTTTCAGTCAGGGACATGGCCATTCTTGGGTCTCTCGAAGGGTGATTGGGAAGCAGGTTGCGTTACGGGATGTGGGCTCAATTGGTTGACGCCCCCCGATTTATTCATACAAACCAATTTCACAAGTACGCGCAATTTTGGCCTATACGCACAGAAAGTATACTGTAGAATATGACCCGCTTTGAAAAGTATGACTGCTCCGGCGGCTGCCCCGTGGAAGCTGCATTGGAAGTGATTGGCGGCAAGTGGAAAGGCGTCACGCTGTTTCACCTGCTGGACGGCGTGAAACGGTTTAACGAGTTGCAACGTGATGTCGGCAACGTCACCCAACGCATGCTGACCAAGCAGCTACGCGAGCTTGAAGATGCCGGCCTCGTCAATCGTGAGGTCTATCCAGTGGTCCCGCCAAAGGTGGAGTACAGCCTGACCAAAAAGGGCGAAACCCTGCGTCCGATCCTCAACGCACTGAAAGACTGGGGCGAGACACATGTCATGACCAGCTAAGTATTCAAAGGCTGGCCATTTAAGTACGAGCAATTTGAAGCACTCCACCCCTCGTATAGTTTGAAGCAATTTGAAATTGCAATCCTGCATTCCTGACCTTAGCCTTGAGACGATTCACTAAAGAAGAAGGCCGGGAATGCATCCAATACTATTCAAGCTCTTAGTATGTTTTGTGCTTTCATTTGCTTGCAGCGCGAATGTTTTCGCTGACTATCCAGCTGCATATGTTGGAAAAGCGGAATTGCGCGACATTGCCGTCTCTCCGGACGGCACAGCGCTCGTTCTTTTGAAGACGGGCCACCAGGATGATATCGTCCAGAAGTTCGGGTGGGACGAGATCATGGTTGAGGACAGCGCCACCGGCGACACTCGATTAGAGATCAAGCAAACCTACACGTATTACAGTAAATCCGTGAACTGGCTATATGATTGGGTATCATGGCCATTCGATGACACTATTCTGTCGAGCGCCGTCGAGTTCACCGTTTCCGGAGACAAGTTCAAATCACGCTCAGTATTTCTGACCATCAACCCCGAAACGGGTGAAAAGAAAGTCCTCGCAGCCAGCAGAAAGAGAAACCTCGACAAGGAGCTCGATTCACCAAAGCTCATTGCGAGCGATGCAGAACGTCGCGAAGTCACTCTGGCCATACACAAAAAAGCATCTGTTGAGCTTGTTTCCATCAATGTGGACACAGGCAGGCAGCGTTTGCTGGATACAGCGAATTCGCGAACCCTGACGTGGCTTCTGGATGACTCGATGCGTCCCGTAATGCGGATAGAAAAAAGCAAATCCGGCGGACTTCACCAATACTATTCAAGCCAGGATGGCGGTCGGAACTGGACACTGAGATTTCAACACGATCCTCTCAATGAAGGATTCTATCCGGTTTCCTATTCCTCGAAGAACAACAAATTTATCGTCGTGTCCCGGCCCGCAGACGCAGAGCATGCCGGCCTCTACGAATTCGATCTCCACACTGGTCAATTCGGCAAACAACTCTTCAGCGATTCCGAGTACGATCTCAGCTCCGCGCGCAAAAGACGCGGGTCTGATGACCTGCTCTACTCCGCACTCTGGAAGGACAAGCTCGAAAAGCACTGGTTCACACCAGAAGATGCCAAACTGGGACGAGCAATCGACTCTGCGCTTCCTGATGAAGCCAACTGGTCCGTATTCGACATGAGTCTGCATGGGCAGGCTTGGGTGATATATGTCAGCTCCCCAATCAATCCGGGAGCATATTATGTTTTGCGCAATGACCTGAAAAGACTTCGCAAGATTTCAGACGCGCGGCCTCATATCGATCTCAGTACGACATCAATGCCGCGACGGGTTGATTACCAGACTTCTGAAGGCCTTGCATTGCGGGGATATTTCACACCCTCCACACGTTCACCAGGTCACGCTCCGCTAATCGTCATGCCTCACGGCGGTCCTGTGTCTCGAGACGTGATGGATTGGGACGGATGGGCCCAGTATTTTGCGCATCGCGGATACGCAGTCTTTCAACCCCAGTTTCGCGGCTCTGGTGGCTTCGGCCAAACATTTGAGCGTCTGGGGCACGGCGAGTGGGGTAGAGCGATGCAACAAGACATTGCGGACGGAGTACACGCCCTCGAACAAGCCGGGCTGGTGAGTCCAGACCAGCCAAGAAGCATCGTGGGCGCGTCCTATGGCGGCTACGCTGCACTGGCAGCCGCAACCATGACTCCCGATGCCTACCAATGCGCGATAAGTTATGCAGGGGTGAGTGATCTTCCGCGCATGCTACGTCAGTACGACCCCTCAGACGCAGTGGACGCTTTCGTTCGGAATATCTGGACACAACGCATGAACAATGGACGCGATGATGAGACCGAATTGTGGCATCGGTCTCCAATATCCTACATTGAATATCTCAAGGCACCCGTGTTCCTGATTCATGGGACGGATGACGAAATCGTTCACATGGATCAGACCACTGCGTTCTATGATGCTGCGGTACAGGCTGGGAAACAGGCTCAAATACTCTTGCTGGATCATACCGGCCACCAGATTTACAGCGATGATACAAACACAGATTTGCTCGTCGCGATGAACACCTTTCTGGTGCAATGCATGCCGCCCGCCCCAAAAACGCCGACAATCAATGGAGCCAATCTCCCTTAAAATGCCGTAATGTGAGCCTTCGCTCGCCTTGATCCCTTGATTTCATTGCAATTGCATTGAAGGAGGGCTTTTGCCGTGACGCGAACCATGTTTGAACACCGTAGTGCAAGAAGACCGGATCCCGTTCACGGATATGGGTTGGTTGAGAAGGATAGAGCGATGACGACATTGGCGCTGGTGGATGATGACGAGAATATCGTTGCGTCCCTGAAGATCTTCTTCGAGGCCGAGGGCTATGATGTGCGCACCTACCATGATGGTGAGACGGCTCTCCCGGCATTAACGGAGACGCCGCCCGACATCGCTATACTGGACGTGAAAATGCCCCGTATGGACGGTATGGAATTGCTGCGTCGCCTGCGCCAGACCTCCGAATTGCCAGTCATCTTCCTGACGTCAAAAGACGAGGAAATCGACGAAGTTATCGGCTTCAATATTGGCGCCGACGATTTCGTGCGCAAACCCTGCTCCAATCGCCTGCTGGCGGAACGCGTCAAGGCCGTGCTCCGGCGTGCCCGCGGCGGCGTGGCCGGATCTGAAGAAGGTGACCAGAAGCCAATCGTGCGTGGCAAGTTGACGCTTGATCCGAACCGTCACGCCTGTACGTGGGATGGACATCCGGTCCGCCTGACCGTCACCGAATTTCTGATCCTGCAAGCGCTCGCCCAGCGCCCTGGCTATGTCAAAAGCCGCGACCAACTGATGGACGCCGCCTATGATGATCAGATCTACGTCGACGATCGCACCATCGACAGCCACATCAAGCGGCTTCGCAAGAAGTTCCGCGAAGTGACCGACGAATTCGATGCGATCGAGACCCTGTATGGCGTCGGCTACCGCTACACTGAATAGGCGCGGCACTTCGGAGATCTATATCGGCGGGGCGGGCGATACCCGCACCCGTCTCGTGGCCGCTTATGCGGAAGCGCGGCAACGTGACTTTGCGCATGAGGCCCATCATGATGCGCACTATTTTCCGCATTACGCGTTGCGGCGTATTCTCAATCTGGCCCGTCAGCACGCCGATGCCGGCCGCACGTTGATACTGGTCGGGCATAGTTGGGGCGGCGATACAGCGCTTCGTGTATTGAAGGCGCTCCAACCGCGCCGGGTAGATTTGCTTGTCTGCGTTGATCCAGTTCCCAAATCCCGGCTGAATCCCCCTCCGACTCCACGCAACGCCCGTCGGATCATCCATGTTGATGCAAGGCCAAGTCATCCGAATCGATCGGACCAGGTGAAGGAGATGGGGCAATGGTTCGGCGGCACACTGCGCCGAAGATTGTCGTCCGCCGATACGCGCATCGTCGCCGATCTGAATCATTTCGCCTTCGCCCAAATGATGTTGGCGCCCGGTGAAGACGGCCTGTCCGCTGCCCACCATATCAACGAACTGGACAGTCCTAAGCGATCCCGAGGCGCCAGCTCCAATTCGGCAAGCTCAGGACAAGTAAAATGAATCCCAGCCCGATCAGGAAGCTCAACGGCGAATACACACGTCGGTTAAGTGTTAGAAAAGGCGATTCAGGCGACGAGCGCTCGAACGCTGGCAGGACGCCGATGATGCCCCGCCCAAGAAACACTGTTCCTGCTGCCAGTCCTGCGAGGACCAACACGCCTTTCTGGATGACAGACGGCAACGGCAGAGAAAAGTACCCGCCCAGCCAAGCTGCCAGGACGGCGGCCGCAAACAGGCAAAGCGCTACCATGACGCAGGAAAATGCTGACGGCATCTTGGTTATACCCCGACGGCCCACGACCGCGCGGGCAAGTGCCTGCTCATTTGCACACGGGAAATTGCTGCCAAACGCCCACAGCAGGTGCAGACAGCCGAGAACGAACAACACAGCCACCAGAATAGGTGAAATGAACGGTGCAATCATGCGGACACTCCTGCGGCAATGCGGGGCAGTAAAATGCGCCGCCCACTTGCCGTTCCCTCCATCATTCAATAGCCAGACACGAGACTAACACAAGCAATAGGATAACTTCATGGCAGACCCGGAAAATACGCTTCTCCTCGAAACCTCCAAAGGCTCGGTAAAAATCGACCTGCGTCCCGACCTGGCCCCCGGCCATGTCGAACGCATCAAGGAACTGGCCCGCGAAGGCTTTTACGACGGCATCGTCTTTCACCGCGTGATTGATGGATTCATGGCACAAGTCGGTTGTCCACAAGGCACCGGCATGGGCGGTTCTTCCAAGCCGGACCTGAAGGCAGAATTCAATGCCGAACCCCATGTCCGCGGCACATGTTCCATGGCCCGCACATCGGCCCCGAACTCGGCAAACAGCCAATTCTTCATCTGCTTTGACGATGCCAGCTTCCTGAACCGCCAATATACGGTCTGGGGTCAGGTCAGCGAGGGTATGGACGTAATCGACCAATTGGCCAAGGGAGAACCACCGCGGCACCCTGACAAGATTATCAGCATGAAAGTGGCTGCCGACGCCTGATCTCAGGCAGGCAGAATCTCGTATGACGGACAGGAAAATCAGGCGAAAGGCGATTGCGCGCCACGGGTCGAAGATCTTCGGCTCACGCATCGCGCGTCTGATTTTCGCGTCCAATCTTGCGGGACTGGCCATCCTCATTATCGGCGCGATGGTTCTGAACGAAATGCGCGCCGGTTTTGTTGTCTCCAAGAAGCAGGACCTTGTTGCGCAAGCTCAGATTTTTACCAGCTTGCTTGGCGACGATGCAACCACGCCTGCCCCCAAGCTCGATGATGAAGCCGCGCGCCAGACGATCGTGCGCCTTAACCTGCCCGAACGGGTTCGCGCACGTATCTATTCACCCGATGGCGAACTTGTTGGCGACAGCTTCTATCTTTCAGAGCGGGTCGACATTGACGCCCTGCCGCCGCTACAGGAGCCCAGCAGTTTTGCCAGGCTAGGTGCCAATCTGTCGGAATGGGCAAGCCGTACGCTCGGCCCGATCATGCCCCGGCGCAGTTCTGATGCGCTCGTCGCTCAGAGCTTTGAGGAAGAATTCGAGATCGCCGTGCGCGGTCAGGAAGCGGCCAGTCAGCGCTTTTCAGACCGGGGCCAGCGGATCATTTCCGTTTCCATGCCGATCCAGCGTGTGTCTGCTGTCGTGGGAGTCCTGACACTGGAATCGAATGATATTGATGAGATCATTCGCTCCGAACGCGCTGCACTCATCCCCTTCATCGGGGTCGCAGTTCTTGTCGCTTTCGTCACATCGGTCCTGCTGACTCTTGGTATTGCCCGCCCACTGCGCCGTCTATCGGTTGCAGCAGACCGTATCCGGGCCGGCGCATCCGATCGGATCGACATTCCGGCCCTGACCAATCGCAAGGACGAGATCGGCAACCTGGCCGCCTCCATGCAAAGCATGACCGAAGCATTGCTCGAACGGATTGAAGCAAATGAACAATTCGCTGCTGACGTGGCCCATGAGCTGAAGAACCCCCTCACCTCTATACGCTCGGCCGTCGAAACCGCTGACCGGGTGCAGGATGATCCGGTCGCGCTCGAACGCCTGCGGCAAGTCATCGCCCAGGATGTGAAGCGACTGGACCGTCTGATTACAGATATTTCAAACGCATCCCGTATCGAAGCGGAAATGACGCGGGTGCCGACGGAGCAAATGGACATTGCCGGATTCGTCCACGATGTCGTGCAGACCTATGAGGCCTTCAGCCGCGAGGAGCGATCAGTATCGGTTCATTTCCGAGATGATACGATGGGTGCACGCCTGCTTGTCCGCGGGCGTGATGGCCCGCTCGGCCAAGTTGTTCGCAATCTGGTAGACAATGCGCGCTCTTTCTCGCCCCCTGGCGCAGAGGTCAATGTGATTGTCGACCAATCGAATGATGGCCCGCAAACCATCGCGCGGATCATGATCGAGGATAGCGGCCCGGGTATACCTGAAGACAAACTGGAAAAGATCTTCAGCCGCTTCTATACGGACCGTCCGGCTGGAACAGCTTTTGGCAACAATTCCGGCCTGGGACTTTCAATCGTACAACAGATCGTCACGACCCATCGCGGCAAGGTCTGGGCTGAAAACCGCGCAGAAGGGGGCGCGCGGTTCATTGTTGATCTTCCCGCGATCTAGGTCGTTACCGGTTCTTTCGGTTATCGATCAGATCATCGACAACTTCCGGTTCTGCCAATGTCGATGTGTCGCCAAGATTTGAATACTCGTTCTCGGCAATCTTGCGCAGGATGCGGCGCATGATCTTGCCAGACCGTGTCTTGGGCAGACCGGGCGCGATCTGGATAAGGTCAGGGCTCGCAATCGGACCGATTTCCTGGCGGACATGCTGGATCAGATTCTTGACCAGCGCATCATCCACTTCGACGCCCTGACGCAATGTGACATAGGCATATATGCCCTGCCCCTTCACATCATGCGGATAGCCAACCACAGCGGCCTCTGCGACAGCATCATGGCTGACCAGTGCGCTTTCGACTTCAGCGGTACCCATGCGATGACCGGAGACATTGATCACGTCATCAACGCGGCCGGTGATCCAGTAGAAGCCATCCTCGTCGCGGCGGCAGCCATCGCCGGTAAAATACGTGCCGGGATAGGCCGTAAAATACGTGTCGATGAATCGCTGATGATCGCCGTAGACCGTTCTCATTTGTCCCGGCCAACTATCCGTGATCAGCAGATTGCCGTCGGCCGCGCCTTCCAATTCGTTACCGTCCGCGTCCACCAGCACTGGCTTCACGCCAAAGAAAGGATGACTGCCGGCGCCCGGCTTCATTTCGGTCGTGCCCGGCAACGGAACAATCATGGTACCGCCTGTCTCGGTCTGCCACCAAGTGTCGACGATCGGACACCGCGCTTCACCTACGACGTGGAAATACCATTCCCATGCTTCCGGATTGATCGGTTCGCCAACTGTGCCCAGCAAACGGATCGACTTGCGCGATGTCTTGTTCACTGGCTCTTCGCCTTCGCGCATCAGTGCGCGAATAGCGGTTGGCGCGGTGTAGAAGATGGTAACGTTCTGCTCGTCGCACACCTGCCAGAACCGCGAAGCATCCGGATAGGTCGGCACACCTTCAAAGACGAGACTTGTTGCGCCATTTGCCAGAGGTCCGTACACGATATATGTGTGCCCGGTTACCCAACCCACATCTGCCGAACACCAGAACACGTCATCTTCCTTGAGGTCAAATACATACTCGTGCGTCATTGACGCCCAGACAAGATAACCGCCAGTGGTGTGCATCACGCCTTTAGGCTGCCCCGTCGAGCCAGACGTGTAGAGGATGAAAAGAGGATCTTCGGCATTCATCGGTTCGGGCGGGCAGTCGGCGGAGATACCCTCGGCAGCCTCGTGCAGCCAATAGTCCCGCCCCGCCTCCATGTTGACCTCAGCGCCTGTGCGCTTCACGACCAACATCTTCTCAACCACACCTCCGGCAATCTCGGCGGCCTTGTCGGCGTTTACCTTCAACGGCACACGACGACCACCCCGCACGCCTTCATCGGCTGTGATGAGGAATTTCGAGTCGCAATCGGTAATTCGCCCTGACAATGCCTCGGGGCTGAAGCCCCCGAATACGATGGAATGTACTGCGCCAATTCGCGTGCACGCCAGCATCGCATATGTGGCTTCGAGAATCATCGGCATGTAGATCGTGACGCGATCGCCCTTTTTTACACCCATCTTCTTCAGCACGTTTGCGAACTTGCAGACCGCGGCGTGCAACTGGCGATAGGTCATCTTGTGGGTGTTGCCGGGCTCGTCGCCTTCCCAGATCAACGCGACCTTGTCACCACGCGTTTCCAAGTGGCGGTCCAGGCAGTTTGCCGACACATTAAGGACACCATCAGAATACCATTTCACATGTAGATCGCCGGTCTCCCAGGAGACATCCTTTACGACCGTGTAGGGTTTGATCCAGTCGAGCCGCTTGCCGTGCTCCCCCCAGAAAGCCTCCGGGTCTGAGATCGACGCGGCATACATCTCTCGATAGGTTTCCGGGCTCAGGTTCGCCTTTGCTGCAAACTCCGCCGGCACTGGATAGGTTTTCGCTGCGTCGCTCATGAAAGGCTCTCCGTCTGGCATGTTTTCTGTTCTCACCTCAGAATGCATACTTTGTCGAGAAGGTGAACCGGGTGATCGAGCCATCAGCTCCACTTTCGACCTCGCGGAGGCCGTGCATCAATTCGGTCCCCAGTGTCACATTCGGCGCAACGTCCCAGAGAATGGCCCCGAACACCGACTGGACAGACGATGTCACCGTGTCAGCCAGATAGTCCGGATTGTCGATGAACAGGCCGGAATAGCCGCCGCTAAACCGCGCCGTTTCCCCGAAAGCGTGGCGCCAGGCAATCAGCCCGCCATATGAGGGCACCGCTTCCAGCTCCCCGTTCGGGTCGAGGGCCGTCGAGCGGCTGGCGGCCAGCCCGACATAGCGGCCGATCCCGTCGCCTCCGACCAGGTTGAAGCGGATGTCATCGGTGTCCCCAACATTCAAGCGGCCCGAGACGCTGACGCCATATCCGAAGGTTTCGTCTTCGACCGTGCCGAAATCGGCCCGCAGCTGGCGCGCGATGCCGGCGATCGAGACATTGCCGAATTCACCGCTCATATTGTAGCGGGCCACGACGTCCGGGATGAGATTCTCGTCCCGCGCTCCCGAATTCAGGGTTGTCGTGTTCGGATTCTCGACGGCAAACATCCAGTTGCCATGCGTGTAACGTATCTGCGGCTGGCGCACGAACACCATGCCGTCCGACAGGATAAGGAAGCTTGCGCTTTCCGGAATGGCTGACGTGTTCTGGAAGGTCGACCATTCCTGCCCGACCAGCCAGTTGCCATATTTCATGAAGGCCCGACGCAAACGTGGCGAGTAGGAGTTCGAGACCAGTTCATTGCCCTGCCCCGATCCGAGGAAATCCATCTCGATATGCGCGCTCAGCGTCTTGTCGCCCACAGGCCGGGATGCGGCCAGGAAGAAACGAGTGGATTCAGCAGTAAAGTCCGTGGACGTTGTTCCGTCCCCACCGATGGGTGTCGCACCGGGAATGTAAAAGTCGCGCGCGATGGAACTGCCGGAGATGGCGCCATCGCTCAGCGAGGTGACATGCACGTCCGCATCCACAAAGCCGCCGAACTTCAGCGTCGTGTCACCGACCCTGAATCCATCTGTCGGAGGAGGAGGCGCGGCCTCCGGCTGGGCGGCGACCGGCTGGACGCGGACGATTTCTTCATGCCCGGCGCGCGTCGCGGCCAGTTCGGATTTGAGTTCGGAAACCATGGCCTCGAGCGCTGCGATCCGCGACTCAAGATCATCCGCTTCCGCAGCGGCGCCGAGACTTGTCGTCAGAGCTGCCGAAGACAACAGCAGGGCCTTGAAAGTACGAGACATGCATTCCTCCCTCATATTGATTATGAGAAGGAGTATCCGTTGCTTGTGCTCGGGCCGCCATTAGCCATTGGTGCTACGACAAAAGTCGTAGTGCGCTGCGGCGCGATCCATGACATACTACACAGGTTCTGGTTAAGTCCACAGACCGCAAAAGCGGCACGGATTCGGGGAGGAATATCGTGGTACAGGCACCGCGCGTGCTGATCGTGGACGACCATCCATTGTTTCGTGACGCGCTGGAAACCGCACTGGAATGCGCCTATCCCGCTGGCGCCGCCGCCTCGCATGCGTCCAGTCTTTCAGATGCCCTGGCCCGCCTGCAGGCCGATGACGTGGATTTGGTGCTGCTTGATCTCAATCTCGGCGACTCGGCAGAGTTCGAGGGCCTTACCCGGCTGCGGGCCGCCAGGCCGGACTGCCCCGTTGTGGTTGTATCCGCCACGGAAACGCCAGAAGCCTTTGAAACGGCCCGTATGCTCGGTGCGGCCGGATACCTCCCCAAGAGCATGTCCCTGGACGACCTGTCGGCGGCGCTCGCCACGACGCTGGATGGGGGGCAATGGTTTCCGGAATGTGTCGGAAAGTCCCTGCCAGCCAATTGTGCCGCCGAACGCATTGCCAGCCTCACCCCGGCCCAGAGACGCGTGCTCGCCCGATTGTCCGATGGCCTGCTCAACAAGCAGATCGCCTATGAAATGGATATTTCCGTGGCGACGGTGAAGGCGCACATGACAGCGATCTTCCGGAAGCTCGGGGCGAACAATCGCACACAGGCCTTGCTGATCTATCAGGACGCCACATCGCTGACCGATTGAGCCGCGCTTTCCGTCCCTCCGGCAGTGGCACAGTCTTTCAGAAATTTGCGGATGTCCGCCGGATTGCTCGGCTTGTGAAGGATGGCAATGCCGACCGTCCTGGCGGATGACGATTCGGCGGTGGACGTGGCTGCGGTCAGCAATAAAACATTGCCGGCATGGGCGAGCCGCTTGCGTAGTCCCAGGAGCAGATCCAGTCCATTCTGCCCGTCGCCGAGATTGAGGTCTGCAATCACTGCGTCAAATTGCGCTGACTGCATGGCAGCCAGCGCCTCTTCAGGTGTCCGGACACAGGTCGCCTGACACTCCCAGCCTTTCAGCAACCGGCTCATGCCGTCAACAATGGCAGGCTCGTCATCCACGAACAGGACGCGCAGGCCGACCAGATCCCGGTCAGCCGGCTCAACCGGCGCCGACTGCATCCGGCGCGGGCGTCTATGCAATTCAGCCATTGGCACGGTCACCGAAAAAACGCTGCCGCGACCCGGTGTCGACTGCACATCAATGGACGCCCCCATCAGACCAGCCAGACGGCGCACGACAGACAGGCCAAGCCCTGCTCCCCGAATGCCGGTATTGTCGGAATCCTCATACCGACGAAACTCCTCGAAGATCCGTTCCAGACGGTCTGCCGGTATGCCAGGCCCGGTATCGTGAACTTCGATCCTTACCGCATCCCCGCGTCGGCGTGCCCCGACAAGGACTCCGCCCGACTGTGTATATCGCCGGGCATTCGAGATGAGATTGCGCAGAATGCTCTTGAGAAAATCCGGATCGGCAAGCACTGCCAGCTGTGTGGGTGCCAGCCGCACGGAAAGCCCCGCCGCCTGCGCCATCGGAAGCGCCTCGTCGACCAGGTCCTCCATCAACGGGCCCAAGGGAAGGCGTACGGGGACTGCCTCGACCTGGCTATGGTCCAAACGGGATATGTCGAGCAATCCCTTGAGCAATTCATCTGCAGACTGAATGGATCGGTCCGCGCGTGCCGCCAGATCACATTCTGTGTCACTGGCCATGAGCGATCCAAGATACAGCCGCGCGGCGTTCAGCGGCTGCAACAGGTCATGACTCGCCGCAGCCAGGAAGCGCGTCTTGGACGCATTCGCGCCTTCCGCCTCTTTCCGGGCAAGGGTGAGATCTTCTGCCATTTGCTCAAGCTCACGGGTTCGCGTCTTGACCCGGCTTTCCAGCAACTCGTTTGCCTCAACCAGGGCGCGTTCACGCAGCTTGTCGTCGGTAATGTCAGCAAAAGTGGTGACATACCCGCCGCCCGGCATGGGGTTGCCGCTGATGCGCAGGTAGCGCCCGTCCGGATTTCGTCTTTCATAGGCATACGGACTGCCGGATCGCATATGTCCGACGCGCCTGCGCGCCTCCTCGACAGGATCCCCATCGATCCAGCCAGTGTGGATGTTGTGCTCGATCAGTTCAGCCACGGGAACACCGACGCCCACCTTGTCCGCCGGATAATCGAACAAATCCACATAGGCCGTATTCCAGGCTACCAATCTTTGATCGGAATCCACGACGCTGATCCCCTGCGGGACATTCTCGAGCATGGATTGCAGCATGTGGCGTTCAAACCGGGCCGCCTGCGTCTTGTGATCCAGCATGGACAGAACATCCGGCAGGGCCACATCGCTGCCACCGATCGCCGAGGAAAGGACGACCCGTGCCGAAGATGAACCGAGTGCGCTGGCGAGCAGTTTCTCGGTGCGCTGGACCAGTCTCCAGTCCGCAGGCGCATCTCCGGTTGCGACAATACCTGTTTCAGTCTCGAACTGGTCAAAGGCATGGTCCACCGCTTCCGGCGTGAGAAAGCGGGAAGCGAGTGTCTTCAGGCCATTGGGCGACACCTGGAAGGCGTGGCTCTCGACCGCGCCTTCCGCGATCTCGACCACTTCATCGCCGCTGACAAAGGCGGATGCCTGAACCCGGTCCCTCAACCGTTCCCGTGATCGCATCGATACGATTGCGAACAGGAACAGATTGGTGCCAAGGCTCCACAGGACGCCATGGGTCAGACTGTCATCGATCCGCAATCCGAACAGAGCATGCGGGTCCAGAACCCTCGGCACAAGCGCGGCCATCGCATCATACCCGAAAATTGCGGGCAGGAAGAGCGTGTAGGCCCACAACCCCATCCCCGCGACCAGACCTGCGAGGACACCGGACCGACGCCCACCTCGCCAAGTGACCGCCCCGATCAGCGCCGGAGAAAATTGCGCTGCCGCGGCAAAGGACAGGAGGCCGATCTGGGCCAGCGCACCTGTCCCCGCCACGCGGTAATAGGCATAGGCGAGAAGCAGCACGACCACGATCACGATGCGGCGGGCCGACACGATCCTTGATCCGGCATCTCCGCTAAGGCTGGCAAATCGTCCGGACTGCATAATGGCCGGCACGACCAGATCATTCGTGACCATGGTGGACAGGGCGACAGTGGAGATGATGACCATGCCGGTCGCAGCTGAAAAGCCGCCCAGAAAGACGAGGGTCGCCAGCAGGCCATTGCCTTGTTCGAGAGGCAGATCCAGGACGAACAGATCCGGCTGCGCTGCCGCGCCGAAGAGGCTCAGACCAGCCATCGCGATGGGCACCACGACCAGACTCGTGAGCAACATATAGAGTGGGAACACCCATCTGGCCGTATCAAGATCCTTCTGCCCCTGACGCTCGATCATGGCGACATGGAATTGGCGCGGCAGGCAGACAATGGCCGCCGTCGACAGAAGCGTCATGGTCAGGAATCGTTCCGACACGGAAAAGCGGTCAAAGGGCTGTGTGGCCAATTCACGATCCGGCAAGCCCCCCTGCACCAGAAGGAACACCGACAGGATCGCAACAGCCACCAGTGCGGCGAGCTTGAGCACGGCCTCCAACGCCAGCACGCGCATCAGGCCGGAATTGTGCCGCGTGGCGTCCGACTGTCGCGTGCCGAACAGGATGGCAAAAATCGCCAGCACAATAGCGGTCAGCAGAACTGTTTCATTGGTCGGTGTGTTGATCGCGCCGTCTGCGCCATATGCCAGTGCCTGAAAGCTCATGCCGATGGATTTCAGCTGCAGTGCAATATAGGGCAGACTTCCTGCGACGGCGGCCAGCGTTGCAGCGGCAGCAACCGCGCGGCTCTTGCCATACCTGGCCGACAGGAAATCAGACAAGGAAGAGATGCCCTCTCGCTGTGTGACATCGCCGATCCGGCGCACGATGCCGGGAAATGCCACGAAGACGAGCGTCGGGCCAAGATAGATGGTCAGATAGTCCCACCCGCTTTGCGCAGCCGTACCGACAGCGCCGAAATAGGTCCAGGAGGTACAATAGACTGCCAAGGCCAGCGCATAGACGAGCGGATGCTGGACGAAGCCCGGGCGTGTGGCCTGCCGGTCGCCTTGCCAGGCGATCAGGAACAATCCAAGCATGTAGAGCGTCGTTGCGCCCAGGATCAGCCAGACCGGCATGAACACCTCTCTATGCGTCTTCCCCCAGCATACACGTCCTGACGCCCCGGCAAATGCGCCCTTTGTCTAAAGCCTCTGCTGCAGGCATGAAAAAGCGGGCGGCCCGGAGAGGGAGGCCGCCCGCAGCAATCACCGGGAAGTGGCGCGCTACTCTGCCGGGATCGGCGCCATGTCCTGATCGGCGATGCCATGCGGCGAGCGCTGTCCGGGGACCCGGATGTCCTCGACCAGGTCCTGGATGTCCTGCGGAGGCGGGGCCGTGACAAGGGCCACCACGATCCCCACAGCCAGGGACAGGAACATGAACAGGAAGCCGATGCCTTCAGGCGACACACCGAACCACCAGTTCGCCGGATCCGTGTCGACGAACTTGAAGTAGTAGATGTAGCTGAAGGTCGAGACGAGCCCCGTCAGCATGGACGCAATCGCGCCTTCCCGGTTCATCCGCTTCCAGAAGATGCCCAGAACGATGACCGGGAACAGGGACGCTGCCGCCAGTCCGAAAGCGAAGGCCACCACCTGCGCCACGAAGCCCAGCTTGGCCGTGTTCATCCCCATGATTCCAGCCAGGATCACGGCTCCGGCGGCCGAGACCCGCGCCACTCGCAACTCGTCCCTGTCCGACATGCCGGTAAAGAAGGTACGTCGGCACAGATCGTGTGAGATCGATGACGATATGACCATGAGCAAGCCTGCCGCCGTGGACAGGGCCGCGGCAAGCCCGCCTGCCACCACGAGCCCGATCACCCAGGCCGGCAGATTGGCAATGGACGGATTGGCCATCACGAAGATGTCTCGATCCAGCTTGGTGACCTCATTTTCGTCCCCGGCGCGGTACTGGATGATGCCATCGCCATTCTTGTCCTCGACGCCGAGCAGGCCCGTCTTTTCCCAGTCCTTGAACCATTTCGGGGTCGGCTTGCCGCCGGCCGCAAGGATCGCCGCCGCTTCGGCGTCATAGTCGGCATCATCCGCGATATAGGTCGACTCGTTCACTGTATCGATGAAGTTCAGACGGGCGAATGAAGCCACCGCAGGTGCGGTCGTATAGAGCAGTGCGATGAAGACCAGCGCCCACCCCGCCGACACACGGGCCGCGCCCGGGCTTGATACGGTGAAGAAGCGGATGATCACGTGCGGCAGGCCGGCGGTGCCGAACATTAGCGCGCCGGTGATCGCAAAGACATCGATCATCGACTTGTTGGTCTGGGTGTATTCGAGGAAACCCAGATCCTGCACCACCGTGTTCAGCTTTTCGAGCATCGCCACATCCTCGCCGCGCACATTCGAGATGAACCCCAGCTGCGGGATCGGATTGCCCGTGATGATCAGGGAGATGAAGATCGCCGGAACCGTATAGGCAAAGATCAGCACGCAATATTGCGCCACCTGGGTGTAGGTGATGCCTTTCATGCCGCCCAGAACCGCATAAACGAACACAATCGCCATGCCGACCATGATGCCCGTATTGAACTCGACCCCCAGGAAGCCGGAAAAGGCCACGCCGACGCCCTTCATCTGGCCGGCAATATAGGTGAACGAGACGAACAGGGCACACATCACGGCGATCAATCGGGCCGTGGTCGAATAATACCGGTCCCCCACGAAATCCGGCACAGTGAACTTGCCGAACTCTCGCAGGAACGGCGCCAGCAAAAGCGCCAGAAGCACATAGCCGCCGGTCCAGCCCATAAGGTAGACCGAACCGCCATAGCCTAGGAAGGCGATCAGGCCCGCCATCGACAGGAAGGAGGCTGCCGACATCCAGTCGGCCGCCGTTGCCATGCCATTGACAGTGGGGTGAACATCATGGCCGGCCACATAGAAATCATCCGTAGACGAAGCCCGAGCCCACACGGCGATCGCGATATAGGTGCCGAACGTGCCGACAACCCAGAAATATGTCCAAAAGTCCTGTCCCATCGTCTCAGGCCTCCACGCCGTATTTCTTCTCGAGACGGTTCATGGCGCGGCAGTAGTAGAAGATCAGTCCGACGAAGACATAGATCGATCCATTCTGCGCAAACCAGAAACCGAGTGGCGCACCGCCAATCGAGAGATTGTCCAGCAGGTCGCGGAACAGGATGCCCGCCCCGTATGACACTACAAACCAGATGACGAGCAGGCTGAGGGTCAGGCGGATGACATCCCGCCAATACCCTTTCGCATCAATTTCCTTGCTTGGTTCCGACACTTTTTCCTCCCTGACATTTTTATCTGTGCGGGGTTCCGCAGCTTGCAGGCTGCCGGAATCGGACGGAATGGAAAAGATAAACTTTGGTCTAAGACGACGATCCGGGTCATCCGGTCCTGCGCCATCAATCCTCTGAGGATGGCTGCCGCACTTTGCCGGTTGCACGAGTATGGCGCCATTCCGCGACCCCTCCCAGCATCAGCCAAGCCGACAGGACAAGTCCACCCGCGAGATAGACTTCACGAAAGCCCAGCCCCGGCTGGAGTATGGCCAAGGCCAGCCGAACGGCGAAGACGAGCCCTAGCAGTATGCCGAGCGCCAGCATGATATGATGTTTCACGGGCAGAATCCTCCAGAACGGAGCATACACGCGCCACGCACTTCGGACAGGGGGGACTTTGGTCTAAGGGGGCTGCCGCCGTGCCCTTGCCATTCCGTACGGTATGGGCTATCCGCGCGCCTTCAGAAACGGCGGCGCAAGGCCGTTCGTGTCAGCTTCTTACCTCATCCCAAGATGGAGAGGCGGAGTCGAGGGCGAAAGGAAACCCCATGTCGAAATCCAAGATTAGTTTCAATGTCGAACTGCGTGAGCGCGTAGGCACCGGCGGATCCCGCGCAGCACGTCGTGAAGGCCTCGTGCCCGGCGTTCTTTATGGTGGTGGTGAAGACCCCGTCGCGATCTCCCTGAAGCGCAACGAAGTGCTCAAGGCCATCGAAACCGGTCACTTCCTGTCGTCGACTGCAACACTCGTTCACAAGGGCGAGAAGCAGATGGTGATCCCACAGGCGATCCAGATGCACCCGGTCTCCGATCAGCCCATGCACGTCGATCTGTTCCGCGTCAGCCGCGATCAGAAGATCAAGGTCGAAGTCCAGGTTCACTTCATCGGCGAAGAAGTTTCCCCTGGCCTCAAGAAGGGCGGCACGCTCAACGTGGTGCGTCACACGGTCGAACTTCTGGTTCCAGCCGGCAACATTCCGGAATCCCTGGAAGCAGACGTTTCCGAGTTGGAAGTCGGCGACAATGTGAAAATCTCCGACATCAAGTTGCCGGGCGATGCAGAGCCAACCATCACCGACCGCGACTTCACGATCGCCACAATCGCTGGCCGTACGGCAACCACCGAAACCACGACGGAAGAAGGTGAAGAGGCCGAAGGCGAAGAGCCAGCAGCCGAAGCTGACGCAGAGTCGGAAGACTGATCGGTACATTATGGTCTCGTGTGTCCAGCCTTTTGGGGCTGGGCACACAGCCAAACCCTGCTAATTCGGAAGAGGGAGGCCAAGTCGTGCTCATTCTTTCCGGTCAGGGTAATCCAGGCGAAAAATATGCGAAGAACCGGCACAATGCCGGTTTTCTTGTCTTGGACGAGATCCACGCCGCCCATGGTTTCCAACCCTGGCGCTCCAAATTCGAAAGCGAGATTGCGGAGGGCTTTATCGGCCCCGGCCGCATCAAGACCCTGCTGGTGAAGCCGCAGACTTTCTACAATGAGACCGGGCGTGCGCTCTCCAAAGTGGCTCAGTTCTACAAGCTCTCTCCGGAAGATATCGTTGTCCTGCATGACGAGATCGACCTTGCGCCTGGCCGCGTCCGCCTGAAACAGGGTGGCGGTCATTCCGGCAATAATGGCATTCGCTCGATGATTGCCCACCTCGGCGAGAACGTGCGCCGCGTGCGAATTGGTGTCGGCCACCCCGGCGACAAGTCGCGGGTCATGCCTTACGTGCTGTCCGATTTCTCAAAAGCCGATCATGACTGGTTCGATCCGCTGGTCAGGGCGATTTCCGACGCGCTGCCTTTCCTCGCCGACGGCAATGATGAACGCTTCCAAACCGAAGTGATGCGTCTTGCCCCAGCGCCAAAGCACGATCCCAAACAGAACCGATAGCGCCGTCGGTTAGTCGTCGAGTTTGGCCAGTACCGACTGTTCAGCGGCTTCTGCCATGGCAACAGCGCCGACCGTGCCATGCGCGGGAACAGGGCTGCGCCCCAAACCGAGGCAGGCTGCGTAGAAACCCTCATCAGCGGCTCCCAGAGGGTCCGGCAGATCCGCAGCGATCTCTACCCTCACATCATATGGCGTCGTATTGACCAGTTGCCGTGTCAGGAAGTCGATGGAGATCTCGCCCGACGGATAGACAACGTGCATGGAACGCTGGCGCGCTTCCGCTGCCCGGCTGGCCATCAGACGCGCCACGCCACCGCTCGCATAGGTGAACTGGGCGTTTGCTTCGTCGATATGATCAGAATGAACCCGCTTGCCACTCGCCATGACGCCGGTGAACTCATTCCCCATCATCATCGCAGCAAGGTCCAAATCGTGGATCATGAGATCCCAGATGACCGAGACATCGCCTGCACGATTGTCTGGCGCTGGCGGTCCGGCGCGGACGGATTCGATCAGCAGGGGTGTCTCTTCGATCGCCAGCACGCCCATTGCCCGCGCGACAAACCGCTCCTGATGCCCCACCTGCAGGATACGGCCGCGGGCCGCGGCCTCATCAGCGAGATCACGCGCAGCCTTGCCGGTCAGCGCCAGCGGTTTCTCGACGAGCACATGGCAGTGCGCCTCAATGGCCTGCCGCGCCAGCTTTTCATGCCAGATAGCCGGAACCGCAATGACGATTGCATCACACGCATCCAGAAATGCTTCGTAATTGTCAAAACCCTTGGCGCCGAACTGGCTGGCGATCCGCGTCGCGCGCTCAAGATCGATGTCGTAAACACCGATAAGCTCGGTTCGGGCAGACGCAGCGGCCTTCTGGGCGTGATAGTTTCCAAAAACTCCGGCGCCCGCGACGCCGACTTTTAGTGTGGTCATAACAGATTAGCCCTCTTCCCACCTTAAAGACACTGCATCGCCAAGTGCTGCAAGTCTTGGGCTCAGGCCTCACTCACACAGAGAATTACAGAATCTTTCCGCCGCCCCCCTTCACACGTCCGGTATGCCGGTCCACTTACGCCTCTACAAAATAGAGGAAGGAAACATCATGACTGCACTCACATCCACCGAATGGTCCCTTGCCGCCCGCCCGGTTGGCATGCCGAAATTGTCAGATTTCCAGATGAAAACCATCGACATCGCCCCACCCGGCGCTGGCGAAATCCAGGTCAAGAATGAGTGGATGTCGGTCGACCCTTATATGCGCGGCCGTATGCAGGACCGCGAAAGCTATGTTCCGCCGTTCCAGATCGGTGAAACCATGCAAGGTGGCGCTGTGGGCCGCGTGACGGTTTCCAACCACCCAGACTACAAGGAAGGCGATCTCGTCTCCTCCATGGCAGGCTGGCGCACGGCGTGGGTTGGCAAGCCCGAAATGGCTATGGCTCAGAAGCTTCCCGAAGTCGGCCTGCCGGAAAGCGCGTTTCTTGGCGTCGCAGGCATGCCGGGCCTGACGGCCTATGCAGGTCTGCTGCGGGTTGCCGAACTGAAAGAAGGCGACACGGTCTTCGTGTCCGGTGCAGCCGGTGCGGTCGGCTCAACCGTGGTCCAGATTGCCAAGATCAAAGGCTGCACTGTGATTGGTTCGGCGGGCGGCAAAGAGAAATGCGACGTCGTCAAATCGCTCGGCGCGGATCATGTCATCGACTACAAGGCCGCTGGCGGCTTCGACGGACTTGTCAAAGCGCTGCGCGAAGCAGCTCCCAAAGGCATTGATGTCTATTTCGACAATGTCGGCGGCGATCACCTGACCGCTGCTATCGAAGTTGCCCGGCCAATGGCGCGTTTCGCCGAATGCGGCATGATTGCGCAATACAATGAGACCGGCCAACCAACCGGCCCGCACAATGTTATTCAGATCGTCGGCAAACAGCTGAAGATCCAAGGTTTCATTGTATCTACGCATGCCGATATGCAGCCCGACTTTTTCCAGGACATGGCAAAGTGGATTCCGTCTGGTCAGATGAAATACGAAGAGACCGTCAAAGAGGGTATCGAAAAGGCACCCGAAGCATTCATCGGCCTGTTTGAAGGCGCCAATACCGGCAAGATGCTGGTCAAGCTGGGGTAGTTATGTCGCGTCTGTTTGATGCCTATATCATGGTGGACTGGAGTGCCGCGTCTAAACCTGTGACGGGCAAGAACTCCATCTGGATCGGAATTCTTGCAAAAGACGCCCGGCTCAAGCTGCAGTACCAGTCCGTCAATATTGATACGCGCCTCAAGGCGCGGACCTTCCTTGATGGCATCATCGCCAAGCTGACAGGGCGCGGAGACCGCGTCCTGATCGGCTTTGACTTCTCGCTAGGTTATCCGGCAGGCACCGCGGCTGCATTGGGCCTCGACACATCGACCAAGGCACCTTGGCAGGCCATGCATGCGCACCTGGCATCCAAGATGAAGGACAAGGCCGACAATTCCAATCCGCGCTACGCGATTGCGGCCGGCATGAATTATGCGATCTCGAAAGGACCTTTTCCTTTCTGGGGGGCTCCCGCACGCGATGTCGTCTCGACACTCTCCGACAAGAAGCCGGAATTCAGCGGTCAGACCCTACCTGAGTACCGTATCGTTGAAACCCATCTGAGAGACTCAAAGCGTGGACAGCCGAAATCGGTCTGGCAGTTGGCTTATACGGGTAGCGTGGGCAGCCAGTCGCTGACCGGAATTCCCCATGTGCACGCGCTCAGGCAGTCACTACCCTCCTCACGCATCTGGCCATTCGAATTCGAGGATGGCGAGATGACCGAGGAGACGCTTGAAGGCATTCAGGTCGTTATTGCCGAAGTCTACCCGTCACTCATTCCCTCAAAGCCTGAAAAGGGGGAAACGCCAGATGCTGCACAAGTCCGCCAGATCGCCCATTACTATTCGGAAATGGACGAAAAAGGCCGGTTGAATGGGCGAATTTCCACAAATAGTTCTCTTGACGAGGGAAAAATATCGCAAATTCAGTCAGAAGAGGGCTGGATTCTCGGCGCATAGCCCGTCTTTATTGGGCTTTCGTCATATTCACGCCTTACGAATCGTGGGTATGTCGCTGCAACGGCGGGGGATCGCCGTTTAACATTAGAGGAGAACCCCTATGAATAAGGGCGAACTTACAAAAGCTGTCGCAGGTGAATCCGGTCTGTCGCAAAGCGACGCCGGCAAGGCTGTAGACGCTGTTTTCGACGCAATTGCTGGTGCCGTGAAAGACCGTCAGCAAGTGGCGATCGCAGGCTTCGGCACATTCTCGGCCAAAACCCGGAATGCTCGCACAGGCCGCAACCCAGCCACCGGCGAAGAAATCAAGATCCCGGAAAAGACATCGGCTGCTTTCAAGCCGGCTTCGGCTCTGAAAGACCTCTAGG
>NZ_DEXB01000017.1:0-30198 GCF_002366485.1 Hyphomonas sp. UBA3195 | reverse complement strand
AAAGACCTCTAGGGTTCCTCAGGACTGATAGGTCCTGACCATGGAATTCAAGCGGCGCGTCGGCTCGGCTGGCGCGCCGTTTTCCATTCCAGCAACACGGTTTGCAGTATCCCAGCCGTAAACACGCCGACAAACACACCCTCCATCATGCCGCGTGCACCCCGGCCTTCGACAATGCCGAGCCAGTAGCAGGCTGGCAGCATCACCAGGAAGAACGAGCCGATATGGATAAGGCTTGGCGACCAGACGATATCCTGCGCCCTGAGCGCGAATGAGGCTGTCGCCTGCAGCCCGTCAAAAACCGTTACAAATGACACCATCACGAGCAGGGCAGCGATGCCCGATGCGAGATGAACACCGTTGATCACGGCATCATCCTTCACGAGGAAGCCGGCCAACGAATTGTTGAAAACGATCAGCACCACACCAAGCGCCACTCCCATCACAAGTGTGGCTGCCACGCCAAGACGCCCTGCATCCCGCATCTCCGTCAGGTTTCGTCGGCCATAGGCCTCCGCCACGCGGACGCTGGTGGCGGTCGCAATGCCCAGATAGAACATGAAGCAAAGCCCCATGATCTGAATTGCATAGCCATAGACAGAGTTGGCAGCGAGGCTGATCCATGTCGCGATCACATAGGTCAGGTTAAACCCGCCCCACTCGGCAACATTGCTGATGGCGGTGCCCGTGCCGACCGACAGCTGCCGTTTGGCCTCGTTTTCGGGACTGGTTGGTGACTTTCTGAAGGCGGGAGTCAGCAAGATCACGGCAACGAGCAACAGGATCGTGATCAACAGGCGAGAGCCTGTGGTCGCCCACGCCACACCTGCCGCACCCATGGGCTCGAACCCCCAAAATCCGCCGACCAATGCGAGGTCAATGATAACGTTGAGTAATACACCGAAATACATCACGGCCGAGACCAGCAAGGGCCGGCGCAGCGCTTCCAGATAGTAGCCGCAAACCGTGGAGATCATGAAGCCTACCATCCCGTAGGACAGGATGCGGGTTACGCCCGCCACGGATTCAGCGACCGTATGAGGGTCGACCGATGCCGCAACCTCGGTCGGAGGAGCAATATCGACAAAGAGCCATGTGAACAGCGCGCTGGCCGAAAAATAGACGACCGCCATCAATAGGATGCCAAGCCAGACGCTGGTCCACAGGCCGCGCCGGAAGATGCGGCCGCTTTCCTTCTCACGTCCAATACCGAGCAGTTCAGAGGTCAGCACCTGCACACCCAACAGAATGCCGAGTCCCAACCCGAGCGAAACGCCCATCGGCAGCCACGAGTTCAGAATATATGGCAGCTCACCGGGCGCATATTGCCCAAGCACAACGGCATCCGTCACAGCCATCAGCATTTGCGACATGCGCGTGAAGGCTATCGGTACCGATAGCCGCAACAGGTCTGCAATGTCGGCTGGCTGCGCCCAGGCAGGCCAGCCCAGGCGGTGCGTGCGCATGGAACTGTCTTTCTATCCCGCTTTGAGCTCGGCGGTGCCGGAGGCCCCGACGGACTGCAGCTTCTCTGCGATCATGAATGCTAGTTCAAGGGCCTGTTCGCCATTCAGGCGAGGATCGCAATGAGTGTGGTATCGAGACGACAGATCTTCTTCTGAAATCGCCTGAGCACCGCCGATGCATTCGGTCACGTCCTGGCCAGTCATTTCAAAATGTACGCCACCCGGATAGCAGCCTTCCGACGACAGCACGTCCACGAACTGGCGCACTTCCGACAGGATGCGATCCACGGGACGCGTCTTGAAGCCACTATCGGTCTTCAGCGTGTTTCCGTGCATCGGATCACATGACCAGACCACGGTCCGGCCACTTTTCTTCACGGCGCGCGCCAGTGGCGGCAGGCCTTGCGCCACACCGTCCGATCCGAAACGAGAGATCAGAGTGATCCGGCCCGGCTCGTCATTCGGGTTCAGCGTCTCGATCAGGCGCAGCAACTCGTCCGTTTCCAGTCCGGGTCCACATTTGATGCCAATCGGATTCCGCACGCCCTTGCAGAAATTGACATGAGCGTGGTCTATCTGGCGCGTACGATGGCCAATCCACAGCATGTGAGCTGACGTATCGTACCATTCGCCCGATGTGGAATCGATGCGTGTCATCGCTTCTTCGTAGCCGAGCAATAGTGCTTCATGACTGGTATAGAATTCGACCTGAGACATTTGCGGAACGCTATCGGGCGTCACACCACAAGCTTTCATGAAGTCCAGTGACTTCGAAATCTGGTCCGCCAATTGCTCATACCGCTCGCCCTGCGGGCTACGGTCAACAAAGCCGAGCATCCAGCGGTGGACGTTGGCGAGGTTCGCATAGCCGCCCTGGCTGAAGGCGCGCAACAGGTTCAGCGTGGCCGCTGATTGGGAGTAGGCCTGAGTCAGACGCTCGGGATCTGGAATGCGGCTCTCGGTCGTGAAGTCCATGCCATTGATATTGTCACCGCGATAAGAAGGCAGCGTCACCCCATCAATCGTCTCGATGGGCGACGACCGCGGCTTGCCGAACTGGCCAGCAATTCGGCCAACTTTGACTACGGGCTTCGATGCCGCAAAGGTCAGCACGACCGCCATCTGCAGGATCACGCGGAACGTGTCGCGAATATTGTCGGGATGGAACTCCTTGAAGCTCTCGGCGCAATCGCCGCCCTGCAGTAGAAATGCCTCTCCGGCCGCCACTTCGCCAAGGCGCTGCTTCAATCGACGAGCCTCGCCAGCAAAGACCAGCGGCGGAAAGCCTTTCAGCTTCTCCTCGACTGCAGCAAGCGCGGCAGAATCCGGATAGTCTTCCGGAATGTGCTTTGCTGGCAGTTGGCGCCAATCTGAGGGGGTCCAGGTCATCTCGGTTACTCCAATTATGAGCCGCATTAATCACATGGCAGGCACACGCTCAAGTTTCACTATAATTTCACAGCAGATTGGTGGAGGAATCATGATTTGGCCTTTTAGTAATTGCATAGGCCTTTTGTCGCTCGGAGAACCTCAAATCTAGTCATGTCGCACGTCTATATCAGCCACTCCGCCAAGGATTTCGATGCGCTTCTGGAGCTGCACGAAGCCCTCCGCACGGCGGCCATTCCTGACTGGTATGTGCCGAACGATGGGGCTTCCCGCGACATGGCAAACCAGTCGATTGACGACGCGTTTGCCATGATTGTTCTCGTGTCGGCATCCTCCGTCCGGTCCAAGGCCGTGCGCCAGGATGTCGAACGCGCCAAGGCACGCGGCCTCAAACTGATCCCGTATCAGATCGACAAAGCCCGCCTGAATGGCTTCTTCAAGCATGAAGTCCTGCCGCACCTTCGCCTGTCATCGACAACGCCAGACGGCATCAAGCAACTCGTGAACGAGACGCGGCAAGCCTACAAGAGCAAATGCCCCGTGCTGGCGGTGATGAACTTGAAGGGCGGCGTCGGCAAGACGACGATATCCAGCCAGGTCTTCGGCGCATGGCAAGGCGCGCTTGGTGGGCGCATCCTGCTGGTTGATCTCGATCCGCAATACAATCTCACTCAGACCTTTTTTGAAATGGATGTCGCAGATGCCAGCGCTGCCGCAGACAAGTCGGTCATCTCCCTGTTCGAGAAGTCGCGCCTGCATGCGCGGGATGCGACCAGTCCAGCAGAATCCTGGCTCACCCTCTCCACCGACCCGTTCGCGCCAGTTCCGAAAGAAAAACTCATCCATGAATTGATGGGCGAAGGCAGTCCGGGCGGGCGGCTCGACCTGATCTCCGGCCAGTTCGAAATATCGAAATACGCCTTCGCATCAGACCCGGCCTCACTCGCACTGATCAAGGAACACTTCCTTCAGTCGATTGAGCGCTATCGCAGCGATTATGATCTGATCGTGTTCGATACCAATCCCAACGCCACCTTCCTGACGCGATGCGCATTGGAGGCAGCCGACCGCGTGCTCGCCCCCATGCATGCCGACATCTACTCCCTGCGCGGTGTGCGCCTTCTGAACCAGGTCATCCGGGAACAGATTGCCCCCGAACACCGCCCGGACCTGTCTGTGCTGTTCAATGCGGTTGGCCGGTCGGAGCAATCCACCTTTGAAGCTGATGCTCGCAACGGCGCATACAATTCCAAAGCAGGCTTTGACCTGGCGGGGGCCTTGCTACGCTCAGCACTGCCCCGCTCTGGTCATTTGCAGGTCAAGGCGCCGCGTGAAGGCGAGCCCGCCTGGAAACAATTGGTCATTCATGCCGGTCGCGGCGGCGGGCTGAAACCCATCCGGGAGAGCCTCAAGACGGTCGCGTTGGAGCTGAAATCGCTCGTTGAAGCTTGATGGCTGGTGACACTCCGGACGTGTGCCCCTAGTATCAGCTCTGGTGGATATAGGGGACACGCACAATGTCGATGCTCAGATCGTTCTCGGCCTTGCTCGTTTGCCTGTTACTAGTGAGCCATGCGCGGGCTGACGAAAAACGCATTGCCCTGCTGATCGGAAACCAGGACTACCCGGCAGAAGTCGGCGCTCTGACCAACACGCACAAGGATGTGCGCACAATGGAAGAAGCGCTGGCCGCGGTCGGGTTCGAGACCCTGCCCCGGTTTGATCTTGACGAAGACGGGATGGAAGATGCGTTCGACGAGTTCGAGGCCCGCATCGGAGAAGAAGCCGATGCTGGCCATGAAGTGATCGCGTTCTTCTACTATTCCGGGCACGGCGCGGCCGCCTACGATGATCGCGAAGCGCGCAACTACCTGATCCCCGCCAAGGAAACCATCACCGCGGCAAGCCACATATTCCGCAAGGGGGTCGAACTCGAAGAAGTCCTCGCCAGCCTTCAGGCCTCCAGGGCAAAAGCGGTCTTCGTCGTGTCCGATGCCTGCCGCAACGAGCTGAAATTCGCCTTTTCGAAATCCATTGCCGACAAAGGCATGACGCGCGTATCGCAACGTCCCGGAATGCTGGTTGCCTTCGCCACAGCAGCAGGAGAGACCACGCCGGATGACGGCCTGTTCGCCGAGACGCTGGCAGAGGAAATTCGCCGCCCCGGACAGGACGCAGTCGTTGCGTTCTATCAGGCACTCGCTGAAGTTTCCGACAAGCGCAAATCTTCCAGCCGCCCTTTCATGGCGCCGGGAAAACTGCCACGTGGGCTTTGCTTTGCGGGCTGCACGGCCGGCCCCGCCGCGCCCGCTCAGCCTGAAGAGCCGACGCGCAAGGCGGAATACTGGTTTGAGCAGGAAGACGAATTCTCTTTCCTGCAGGAGAATGTCGTCCTGAAGGCAACCGTCAATGGCCTAGAATACACAATTCACGAATTTGGCTACGGCGCCCCAACGGTGGAATTACTCAAGGATTTCAATGCGGACGGCACGCTGGACGCCATCGTGTCCGTGCATGGCGGCGGCAATTGCTGTCCGGCTGAATACTTCTTCGTCGCCGACATGGGCAGCGGCCACTTCCTCGTCAGCAAGATTGAGGACATCTATGCTTGGGATCCACCGACCGCAGAACTCCATGAAGGGCGCTGGGTTGCCAAGTTCATTTCTTCCAATGAAGGCATGAACACGGACGATTTCAAACAGGATGTTCACCTGTACGCCCTGAAGGCTGACAAGCCGGAGCTTGTCCTCAAGACGTTCAAGCGCGAGGTCACAGCGCTCGTCGAGCTTCGGTCCAGCATGTTCGGCTTGGACACTGATGACGCCGCGGCTACCCAGTCGATCTCATTCGACATGGACGATGATGGCACAGCCGATACTTTGACCTGCGGATTTTGGTCCCGCTGGGGCAGGCTCAGCGATTGCAAGGTGACGCTCGCGACAGAACCTGCACCGATCCCGGTTGATACCGCCTGCAAGCGCCTCGGTATCGTGAATGCCCGACAGAACGGACTATCGCTGCTCGTCTGTGATTCCGACAATGTCCATGCCTTCAATGCCGCCTCCAACGCCTATCTCCCCGTGGAGAATTAGACGCCGGAGCACTGACCGGAGCGTCGGCTAGGTCGCCTGCACGTCCGGTACCCATTTCTGGCGCATGGTTACCAACTCCTCGGCGGAAGAGGGGTGCAGCGCGCAGGTCCGGTCGAAGTCCGGCTTTGTGGCGCCCATCTTCACGGCGATACCAACCATTTGGATCATTTCAGCGGCATCATCGCCAACAATATGAACACCCAGGACTTTTTCGTCGGATGCGCGCACAACCAGCTTCATCAGGATGCGTGTTTGGTCACCGTTCAGCGCATTCTTCATCGGCTTGAACCTGGTCTTGTAGATATCGATTTCGCCGAACTCTTTTCGAGCATCGGCCTCGGTCATTCCAACCGTGCCGACTTCTGGCTGAGTGAATACGGCCGTCGGAATGTCACTGTGATCAAAATGCCAAGGCTTGTCGTAGAATTCCGTCTCCGCAAATGCGTGGCCTTCGCGAATGGCCACAGGCGTCAACGCGACACGGTCGGTCACATCACCAACAGCCCATACCGTATCGACATTTGTCTTCGACCACTTATTGACCGGAATGGCACCCTTCTCATTTAATTCGACGCCGGCATTTTCGCAGCCTAGGCCTTCCGTGTTCGGACGGCGCCCAACGCCCATCATGATAACGTCGCAGTCGAGCGTATGGCCATTGGTCATGGTCAGGTGCAAGGGCAGATCCGCCCCGTCCCGCTTCTCGATTTTCTCAAACACCGTCCCGGTGATGACCTGCACGCCAGCTTCCTTCAGACCCTCATGCACTTCGGTGCGTACATCGGCATCAAAACCGCGCAGCACTTCCTCGCCGCGATAGACCAGGCAGGTCGGCACGCCGAGACCGGCAAACACGTGTGCGAACTCTACCGCAATGTATCCGCCCCCTGCGATAACGAGATGCTTCGGAAGTTCTTCCAGATGGAAAATCTCGTCAGAGGTAATTGTATGCTCAACACCCGGCAGCTCTTCCGGAGAGGGTCGCCACGGACGCCCGCCAACGGCCACCAGAATTTTCTTTGCCGTCACGGTCTTTCCGCTGTTCTTCAGGCGTAGCGTATTCTTGTCCACGAACTCGGCCCGATCTTCGAAAATCTCGACGCCAGCATTTTTCAGATTACGGAAATAGATGCCGGATAAACGGTCGACTTCAGCATGCATTGCCGTTGCGAACGCCGAATGATCGTAGCTGACCTCCCCCGTAGACCAGCCATAGCCAGCCGCTTTCTTGATGTCTTTGCCGTACTTGCTGGCGTAAACCATGAACTTCTTCGGTACGCACCCGCGGATCACGCATGTGCCGCCCATGCGATACTCTTCCGCCAGTCCAACCTTGGCACCAGACAATGCTGCCAGACGCGCCGCACGGACACCGCCCGACCCTCCGCCGATTACGAATAAGTCAAAGTCATGTGTCGCGTCGGTCATGGGAGGGTCCTTGAATCTTTACAGGTTTCGACCACCCATATGAGGCGGGATCAGGAGAATTCAAACACCGTAGCGCCATTCTCATTGCCGATGATGACAGTCCGCGCGAGACCAATGAACAGGCCATGCTCCACAACGCCCGGCACATTGGACAATCGCGCCGCCAACGCCTCAGCGTCTGGGATGCGCTCGCAATGACAGTCCAGGATATGGTTGCCGCCATCAGTGACCACGAGTTCACCATTGGTCAGCGACCGCAGCTGCACGCGTGGGCGGTCAATACCGGAAGCCGCCAACACGTCGTAAACAAGCTTCGCAGTGATTGTGTATCCGAACGGCGTAACTTCCACCGGCAGAGGAAACTTCCCGAGCCGTTCGACCTGTTTTGACGGGTCCGCGATCACCACCATGTGATCGCTGGCATTGGCGATAATCTTCTCGCGCAGCAAAGCGGCGCCGCCGCCCTTGATCAATTGCCCCTGCGGATCGACCTCATCCGCGCCGTCTACAGTCAAATGAATGCGCTCGACCTGTTCGAAGGGGATCAGCGGAACACCAAGGCTGCTGGCAAGACGGCGTGTCTGTTCGCTTGTCTCGATACACCGGACCACAAGTCCGTCAGCCACTTCCTCAGCCAACATCTCGACAAAATACTTCGCCGTCGAACCGGTGCCGAGGCCGATGGTCATGCCGTCCTCGACATATTCCATCGCCGCCATCGCGGCATTCTCTTTCTCGTGCTCGTTCGCCATCAGCCTTCAGCCCTTTTGCTTGTCTGCCTTTTCCGATGCCTTCCGGCTCCGGAATTCAATCGCCCAATCCTTGATTTCCGTCTGACGGGCGCGCCCCAATGCCAGGGCATCGGCAGAAACGTCGTCCGTAACGACACTGCCAGAGCCAACGACCGCTCCGCGCCCAATCCTGACCGGTGCCACGAGCGCACTGTTGGAACCGATAAACGCGCCATCTTCAATGCGGACCTGATACTTCAGGAAGCCATCATAATTGCAGAAGATCGTGCCCGCGCCGATATTCACATCCGCACCAACCTGGCCATCACCCAGATAGGAAAGATGACTCGCCTTGGCCCCTTCTCCCATCGTTGTACTCTTCACCTCAACGAAGTTTCCGATGAAGGCGTCCTTCTCCAGAACCGTACCGGGGCGAAGCCGGGCATAGGGACCGACGGAGCAACCCGGCCCAACCTGCGCACCTTCCAGATGGCTGAAGGCCCGGATCACCGCACCAGACCGCACGGTGACACCGGGTCCGAACACAACATTCGGCTCCACGGTCACATCGGCCTCAAGCAAAGTATCGTGGGAAAACCAGACCGTTTTCGGCGCAATCAGAGATACCCCATCCGCCATGGCTTGCATGCGGCGGCGATTTTGGAAAATGGATTCCGCCTCGGCAAGGTCAGCCTTGGAATCACACCCGATCAGATCGTCCTCATCGCAGCGCACGGCCTTGCAGGTCATGTCCTCGGCCCGCGCCAATGCGACAAGATCAGTCAGATAGTATTCGCCCTTGGCATTGTCGTTCGTCACCTTCTGCAAAAGGCTGAACATGGTGACCGCATCGCCCGCCATGACGCCGGAATTGCAGAGCGTTACATCCAGTTGCTCGGGGGTCGCCTCACGCGCTTCGACGATTGCTTCGAGGTCTCCATGACCGGAGGTGATGAGGCGGCCATACAGACCGGGCTCGGCCGCATCAAAGCCCAGCACCCCAATCGCCGCGCCGTCGCTCAGACTGTCGAACAGGCTCCCGATCGCAGAGGCCGGCACGAGCGGGCTGTCGCCATACAGGACAACAAGGTCGCCTTCGAAACCCGCAAGCGCTTCCTCGGCGCACCGCACAGCATGACCAGTTCCCATAGGCGGATCCTGATAGGCAAGAGAGTCGGCTCCCAGCAACGCGCCAACATGATCGATCAGAATCGTTTGCGATGGGTGTGCAACAACAACGATCCGGTCGCATCCGACGTCTCTGGCAAGCGCTATTGACCAGTCGATCATCGGCCTGCCAGCCACCTTGTGCATCACCTTGGGCAGATCGGACTTCATCCGCGTGCCCTTGCCAGCCGCAAGAATGACCGCTGCACGTTCTCTGGCCGGTTTTTCCACAGGTTCTGCCCTCTCGCTTTCCCTAGTCCTTTCGCCTAGACCAAAGGCCGATTCAAGGCGAGACCGAAAAGGAATTGCGGCGCATATGTCAAAACCCTTCGACGGATGGACAATTGTCTTCGACCTGGATGGTACGCTTGTGAACACGGCGCCCGATCTGCTGGAAGCGCTGAACCATGTGCTGACCAATGCCGATCTCACGCCGGTCACTTTGGACACAATCGCCACGATGATCGGTCACGGTGCCCGCGCGATGATCGTAAAAGGCCTGCTGGCGCACGGCATCACGCCGTCCGATTCGGACCTGGATGTCTTTCTTGAGCAGTTTCTGGACTATTACGCCGCAAACATCGCAGACCACTCGCATGCCTTTGATGGCGTAGTTGAAGCGATGACCACCCTGTCCGCCGGTGGCGCAACGCTGGCTGTCTGCACGAACAAGAAACAGGCCCTTACCGACCAGTTGCTGGCGGAACTGGACCTTACCCGTTACTTCGCCGCGATTGTGGGAGCAGACAGCGTACCCAACCGGAAACCGGATGGAGACCATATCCTGCGCACGATCGAGGCCGCCGGCGGTTCGCCCGAACGCGCTTTGATGATCGGAGACTCCCGCACAGATGAAAGGGCAGCCCGGAATGCCGGACTGCCCTTCATTTTCGTCCCATTCGGGTACGAAGAGGAATCACCACAACAGCTTGAACCTGCCATCGTGCTGGAGCACTATTCCAGGTTGGTCTCAGTTGTGGATGGATTTGTCAGCTAAGCCGAAAGTTCACGCTGTTCGCGTGGACGGTAGCTAGGACGGGCAGAGCCCGTTTCATTTGCAATACGGCGACGCGGCATGCCGTTCACCATGTTGCTGCGTACATCAGTGCGTGCAGACCGCATGGCAGGAACAAAGCCAGCATCGATCAGGTCGACATCAACTTCATAGCCACGCTCTGCCCAATAGGCACTAATTTTCTCACGAAGGCGCTTTGCGCCGTCTTCGTCACACCAGTCTTTCATTTTTCTCTCTCTCCAGGCTGTACTGTTATTAGGGCCTTAGGCCCCCGCCTGTCCTTCTTATATGTTTATGCAGTCCGTTCGTCGGGCTGTCTTGTGTGACCGGAACATGACCATTTTTTGTGGTTTTCTCAAGGCTAATTTCGAATGAAACTAGTGTAAGGTTCTCCGATGAACATCCGTTCATAATGAACGCCTGTTCATATTCATGTTATCGCAAACAAAAATCTGCTCGCAATCAGAAAAAATCTAAAGAACTACCAAATCCTTGTAACCAGATCATGGTACAGCGAGGTATTTCTACCCTTAGCGCGAGAAGTCGTCCCCCCAAGGGTGCATGCGCAAACGATTGTAATGCATGCGAGGAATGTGTTTCTGCATAGCTATAATCAGTCATTTTACGCGACTCAGCGCCAGCAGACATCCGGACTTGACCTCGACTCAGGCGCAGATTACGCCATCTGCTTCGCTGAATTGGGTGATTAGCTCAGTGGTAGAGCACTGCCTTCACACGGCAGGGGTCAGTGGTTCGAACCCACTATCGCCCACCATTCGCCCCGTTGCGCCCTGCTTCAACCTGTCATTCACTTATCCCGCGCATCTAATTCATGGTGAGCGCGCCGAAGCGCAGTATAAGGCGGTGCGATGAAATCCCTGTTCCGATCCAAGGTTATGACCTCCATACTCGGCGTTCTGATTTGGGGCTGGATGTCCCTCATTGCGCGTTCCGTCCGGTGGAAGGTCGAAGGGGAAGAGTCAGCGCGCAGCTTGTGGACCAACTATAACGGCGTCGTCCTTACGGGCTGGCATTCTCGTATCCTCCTCCTGCCCAGTGGCTGGATCCGCAACATGAAGCATTGGCCCGGACAGATACAGAACGGCGCGATGTTGGTTTCATTGTCCCCCGATGGGGAGGCCGTCACCCGCGCGATCGCCCATCTTGGGCTTCACCCCATTCGGGGCTCAGCCGGGAACAAGAAAAAGGCAAAGAAGGACAAGGGTGGCATCCGCGCGATTGCCGAAGCAGTCCGTTTGCTCAAATCGGGTACTGTGGTCTGTATCACGCCCGATGGCCCCCGCGGTCCGGCGGAAATCGTCAGCCCCGGTGCGGTCATGATTGCCCAGCGCGCGGGCGTGCCAATACTGCCCTACGCGCTCTCGGTAAAACCGGCCTCGCGCCTGTCGACCTGGGACCGCCTGATTATTCCCTATCCGTTCGCACGAGGTGCCATTGTATATGGCGAACCAATCCTCGTATCACGCGACAGCGATCCTCAGCAGATTCAGGCCGAATTGCAGAAACGGCTTGATGAGGCGACCCGGAGAGCCGACATGCTGGCGGGCTATCCTGCTGAGACGCAATCGGATTCAGACAAGACATGACAGCCGCGATCCATCTTTACCGGACCCTGACGCAGGCCGCCTCGCCTTTTCTGGGCGGCTTAATGAAACGTCGTGCCCGCGCCGGCAAGGAAGACTATGGCCGCATCAATGAGCGGCTCGCGCGCAACATGCCCCGCCGCATGCCGGGCGGCACGCTCGTCTGGCTACACGGTGCCAGTGTCGGTGAGAGCCAACTCCTGCTCGAACTGGGCCAGCGACTGCTCGAAAAGCGCCCGGACCTGCTGCTCCTCTTCACCAGCCAGACCCAGACATCGGCGCGCCTGCTCGGCCCCGCCCTGCCCGACCGTGCCATCCATCTCATGGCACCACTCGATACACCGGCGATTGCGCGCCGCTTCATCCAGCACTGGCAACCTGATCTTTGCATTTTTGGCGAAGGCGAATTCTGGCCCAACCTGATCCTCGAAGCGGAAAAGTCCGGCGCGAAACGCGCACTAGTGAACGGACGCATGACGGATTCGTCTGCCGAAGGCTGGCAGAAGCTCAGCCGAGCCTTCCAACGCCTGGTCGGTCGGTTTGATGTCGTCCTTGCCGCCGACACCGACACGGCCCGACGTTTGGAAACCCTGCTCGATCAGCCAGTCCAGTCCACCGGCAACATGAAGTCTGCCCTCCCGCCGCCTTCGGCCAGTGACGTGGAGATCCGCCGCCTGCGCGAGAACTTCCTTGGCGACCGGCGTTGTATCCTGGCCGCATCGACGCATGACGGCGAGGAAGCGATTTTCCTCGATGCCCTCAAAGGCAATGACGACACCGCGCTGATCATTGCCCCTCGACATCCGGACCGCGGCGACGCCATCGAAAGCCTGCTCAAGACGCGCGGCCTGCCGCTGGCGCGTCGGTCCCGCGGCGAGACGCCCACACCCCGTACCCGAATCCTGCTCGCTGATACTATGGGAGAAATGGGCCTCTGGTATCGCCTGGCAGATGCCGTCTTTCTTGGCGGCGGGCACACGGAAGGCGTCGGCGGACACAATCCGCTGGAACCTGTTCGCCTCGGTCGCCCTGTCGTGACGGGTCCCGATGTGTTCAACTTCGCCACAATGATGGATGATCTGGAAAAGCGCGGTCTAATCCGGCGCCTGAAGACGCCCAAGGCCATAGGCAAGGCACTGCTGACAATGGAACCGCCAGCTGCCGAAGCGCTCGCCGCCCTGAATGAACAGGCTGATGCGCCCATGACGGTGACTTTGGAAGCCCTGTTGCCGCTTCTTCCCGAACCAGGCCTGCTACAATGAAGGCGCCGTACTTCTGGTCGGCCGGGCTCGATCCGAAATCTCGGGAAGCTGCGCCCCTGACTCGCGCTCTGCTCAGCCCTCTTGCCGCTCTTTATACATGGGGCATCCGCCGCAAGCTGGCCAAGGCCACCCCGGCGCGCACATCAATCCCCGTCATTTGCGTCGGCAACCTGACGACCGGCGGCGTCGGCAAGACGCCCATCGTGCAGGCTATCCGCCATCATATCGAGCTGAAAGGCATTCACGCGTCCAGCCTGTCACGCGGCTATGGTGGCTCCGAAATCAGTCCACAGAAGATCTATCCAACCTGGCATACCGCAGACATGTGCGGCGATGAGCCTCTTCTGCTGTCCCAGACCGGCGAAAGCTGGATCGGCAAGGACAGGTTCGCCGGGGTCCAACTGATGGCCTTTTATGGCACCAAGGTCGCCATCATGGATGACGGCCATCAGAATCCCGGCATCGTGAAGGACCTGTCGTTCGTCGTGATTGATGCGGCTGCTCCTTTCGGCAATGGCTACGTCCTGCCCAAAGGCCCATTAAGGGAACCTGTTGAGGATGGACTCGCCCGCGCCGATGCGGTGATCCTGATGGGGGATGGCGATGTCCCTCAACGCGTGCAGCAGAGCGGCCTGCCCGTGCTGCGCGCCAGAATTGTCCCGTCGGGGCCAGCGCCGTCTGGCCCGCTGGTGGCATTCGCGGGCATCGGACGTCCGCAGAAATTCTTTGAGAGCCTGAAAGATCATGGCGGCGATATCAGCGAAGCGGTCGGCTATCCGGATCATCACGACTATTCCCCGAAGGAACTCGGCTTCCTCCACAAGCTCGCAAAATCCCGCGGCGCGCGCCTGATCACGACCAGCAAGGACTATGTCCGCATCCATCCTGATGATCGTGGCGGCATCCTGCAATTCCCGGTCACCGCAGAGTTTGATGACATCCGCCAACTTGACGCGCTGCTCAACCCGCTCCTCTATCCAGATAATTCATGACCCAGACCGCCCCGAAATATATTCGCCCAAAAGATATCGACAATCGTGCGACGTTTTGGCAGCGCGTTCAGTGGCGGCTGGAAACCATTGGCTGGGATCTACTCTATTGGGGGCCGATGAAGCTGTTCGGCCCAGATCGTGCCTCCAATTTTGGTGGCTGGCTGATGAAGAAGATCGGCCCGCGCCTTTCCCAGCACAAGACAGTGAAGCGCAATCTCCGGCTCGCTTTTCCGGATTGGACAGATGTACAGATCGAGCAGACCGCACTCGATGCATGGGAGAGTGCCGGCCGCGTCGCAGGCGAGCTGCCGCACCTGCCATCCATCGATCCGTACACGTCTGGAAGAGTAGACATTGTCGGTCTTGACGTGCTGGATCGCCTGAAGGCCAGCGACAAGGGTGCGGTCTTCATTTCCGGCCACTTCGCCAATTGGGAAATCATGCCTGCCACAATCACCCAGCGCCTGCCGGACGCGGTGATGACCTATCGCGCCTTGAACAACCCCCATATTGATCGACGCATTTCGGATCTCCGCGCGGCCTATGGCACCCAGATCAACGCACCCAAAGGCGTCGGCACCCGCGAATTGATGCGTGCTCTGGCCAAGGGCCAGACCATCGCGCTGATGAACGACCAGAAATTCAATGAGGGCATCGCCGTCCCTTTCTTTGGGCATGACGCCATGACCGCGCCGGGGCCGACACGGCTTGCCATGAAATACGGTGTGCCGATCGTGCCCGTCTCGACCGTGCGCACAGGCCCAGCCCGGTTCCGGATCACCTTCCATGAACCCTTCATGCCGGAAACGACCGGGGACGAGACCGCAGACATCCAGCGCAGCGTCCAGCGTATTACGGATTTCATTGAAGAACAGGTCCGCGCAAATCCGGGCCAATGGTTCTGGCAGCATCGCCGCTGGCCCAAGGAGGCCTGGAAGGCCGCCGGCATCACCTGATCCGAGCTAGCGCTCCGGTTCGCTCCAATCAGCAGGCCCCACATGCCGACGCCGCAGACGGATCGCGAGTCCCAGAGAAACACCTACGCCGATCGCGATTGTCAGATCAGCCACCACGGTCAGCACAAGCGTGATCAGCAACAGTGCGACATTCGCTTTCTCGTCCGACATATAAGCTCGCCATTTGTGCGGCTCACTCATGTTCCATGCCGTCAACATCAACAGTCCCGCCAGTGCGGGCATCGCCAGATAACCCGCCAGGGGCGCCGCAAACAAAACGGCCATCAGGATTGTGAACGCGTGAACGATACCAGCGACAGGCGTCTTTCCGCCCGCCCGCACATTGGTCGCGGTGCGCGCAATCGCGCCCGTCGCAGGCAGGCCACCGAACAATGCAGATCCCATGTTCGCTGCCCCCTGTGCCATCACTTCGGCATTGCGTCGGTACTGCCCGCCCGTCATGCGGTCCGCCACCATAGCGGACAAAAGGGATTCCACACCCGCCAGGAAGGCAATCACAAAAGCTGAAGGCAGGAGTTCCGTCACACGGTCCAGACTGAGCCCGGGCAGTTTCGGCATCGGCAACTGGCTCGGCAATGCCCCGAACCGGCTGCCAATTGTATCGACTGGCAGGTGAAACAAATACACGACCGCTGATGTCAGCCCCACGGCCACGATCAGGCCCGGGAATTTCGGTGCAACCCGCCTCAACCCGACAATCAAAACCATTGTCGCAGCCCCGATTCCCACGGATGCCCAATTTACCGTCCCGCGCGCCGCCCAGAGCACTTCCAGTTTGCTGAAGAATTCCGCCGGCAGGCCGGAAGTTGTCAGGCCGAACAAATCATTCAGCTGACTCGCCGCAATGATAATGGCGATACCGATGGTGAAACCGTTCACGACCGCTTCCGGAACGAAACTGATCAGGTTGCCTGCCCTCATCAGTCCGGCGACAATCAGAATGATCCCTGCCATGAACGTCGCCAGAACGAGTCCGTCATAGCCGTGCGCGACGATCACGCCGAACACGACCACGATGAATGCGCCAGTCGGCCCGCCGATCTGAACCCGGCTGCCGCCCAGGAATGAAATCAGGAACCCCGCGATGATTGCCGTGACAAGACCCGCCGCCGGGTCGGCTCCTGACGCAATGGCAATCGCCAGGCTAAGCGGGATGGCGACGAGCGCCACTGTCACACCTGCAAACAGGTCCGCCACAAAGAGCGGTCCCGAATAGGTCTGGATCGTTGTCAGAATCTTCGGCTTCATTCGTGCCCGGCCATGCCATGCCACCCCGTTACCCATACAAGTACGCCTACACCCGCACCACGCGCATCGAAAAGGGCCGAATTTGTCGCGATGGATAGATTTTCGATCTGGCAAATCGCCTTCGAAAATTCTTACGAAAGTCCGAAGAAAGAGTGTTGGGCTTCAATGAAGTGTGGAACGGAGTTTAAGGGACACTGGGATACGGTTGCCGCTGAAACTGGTTTTCTTTGCCAGTAAACCATTGCGAGTCTCAGGGGCTTGAACGAATGACCGGATTCTCACTTCCTTCAACGATTCCAGACGGACGTGAGGAAACATCCCGGCAGGCAATCAACTCTGCATTGACAGCCATTCGCCAACACCTAGGAATGCCGATCGCCTATATTTCGGAATTCGTAGATGGTGAGTCCGTGTTTAGATATGTAGACGCACCGGGCCTCGAAAACCTGATCAAGCCGGGAGACAGTAGAGACCTGACGGATGTCTATTGCCTTCACATACTGGAAGGTCGCCTACCCGAACTTATTCCGGATACCTCCAAAAACCCCCTCGCCCTGGCCATGCCGATCACGCGCGAAATTCCGATTGGGGCGCATATGAGCATTCCAATCCGGCTTGTGGACGGCACACCATACGGCATGTTCTGTTGCCTCAGCCCGGAAGCGAACACGAGTCTCAACGATCGCGATCTGGAAACCATGCGCTTGTTCGCAAACCTGGCCGCACAACAGATCGACAAGGATTACGAGGAACGCCGCATCCTTGAGGAGAAGCGCGAGCGTATCCTCGAGACCCTGAATACAAGCGCGTTCGCCATTGCCTACCAGCCAATTGTTGACCTCGGCCAGATGCACCCCAGCGGGTATGAAGCCCTCTGTCGCTTCTCGGCTGAACCTTATCGGTCACCGGATGTCTGGTTTGACGAGGCGGCTGCCGTCGGCTTGTCCGTGGAACTGGAACTGGCTTCAATCCGGCAGGCGGTGGAAAAGATCCGCGAGATCGCGCCCGACCAATACATTTCCGTCAATGCCTCACCTTCCACAGTGATCAGCGATCAATTCGCGAGCACCTTCCTGAATTTGCCGCTCGACCGCATCCTGCTGGAAATTACCGAGCACGCCGTCATCGACGACTATGAGAGCTTCACCAAGGTGCTGCGCCCATTACGCCATGCAGGCCTGCGGCTCGCCGTGGATGATGCTGGCGCCGGTCACTCCTCGCTGCGCCACATTGTCCAGCTCAATCCGGACTATGTGAAGGTCGACATGAGCCTGACCCGGAATGTGGATTCAGACTTGGCCCGTCGCGCACTGATCGGCGCATTGCTGTTTTATACGCGAGAAACGTCGGCTCACATCATTGCCGAAGGTATCGAGACCGAGGCAGAGCTGAATACACTGAAACTGTTGGGCGTTCGCAGGGGCCAGGGCTATCTGCTTGGCCGCCCGGAGCAGGATATCGCCAAGACGATCAATTTGTTCAGCAAGGCATCCTGACAGCATTCAGACCCTGTGCATTCCGCAAAATCGTTCTAGATTGAGCTGACAACCCCGGAGCACGCGCCTCATGAATATCGGTGAAATCATTTCAGTCGTCACCCTTCTGTTTGGGGCCGTTCTCGGCCTGTCCGCCATGTTTTCCCCGGCTTGGGCCAGCCGCATTGTCCGCCTCGTCGAGGATCCGGACCCGCTCCGCCCCGGTGGCTATTCGGAATTTCGCGCCACTTATGGCGGCCTGTTCCTGTTCGCACATCTGATGACGGCCATTCTGGTTGTGAATCTGTCGACGGGTTCCGAAGACATCCTGACGACGCTCGTTGTCCTGCCGCTCGCTGCAGGGTGGGTTGGCGCTGGCACCGGTCGCCTGATGTCCCTGGTCTTCGACCGAGCCAAGAACCGGGAGCCCGGTCTGATCCCGATCTGGATTCCGATGGAGATCATACTGGGCCTTGCTATTGCGGCGCCCTTCCTTCACTTCCTGCTCTAAAGCAACAGAAAGAATATCCCATGACGGAGCGTCGAGAGACGGGCCGCCCGCGCCGGAAACCTTCCAGCCCGAGCAAGCAACGCCCAGCCCCAAAATCCAAGCGTCCAGCCGAAGAGAAAGACTGGAGCGAAGGCGAACGGATCGCCAAATACCTCGCGCGCGCGGGCGTCGCCTCGCGCCGCGAAGTCGAACGCATGATCGAGGATGGCAAGATCACGATCGATGGCGTCAAGCTGACCTCTCCTGCCTTCAAGGTCACAGGCCGCGAACTGATCCGCGTGGGCCGCAAGACCATTCAGGCCCCTGATGCGACGCGCGTCTGGCGATATCACAAACCGGCTGGCCTCATCACCACCACTGTTGACCCGGAAGGTCGGCGCACGGTCTTTGACGAGTTGCCCAAATCCCTGCCACGCGTGGTCACCGTCGGCCGGCTAGACCTGAACACCGAAGGCCTGCTGCTACTGACCAATGATGGCGCGCTTGCCCGCGCCCTGGAGCTGCCGAAGAACGAGCTTGAACGCACCTATCGTGTGCGGGCCAAGGGCACTGTGACCGACTACAAGATTGCCGAATTGGCCGAAGGCATCACGGTCGATGGCGTCGACTACAAGCCGATCACCGCCGTTTTCGACCGGGAAACCGGCGCAAACAGCTGGCTAACCGTGACCCTCTCGGAAGGCAAGAAACGCGAAGTCCGTCGTGCACTGGAAGCGGTGAATCTCATGGTGAACCGCCTGATCCGCGTGCAGTACGGCCCGTTCCTGCTGGACGATCTTCGCCCGGGCGCGGTCGAGGAAGTGCCGACAGACCTGCTACAACAAGCCATCGGCCACTTGATGACGAATGAGCACGCTGCCCGGCCGGCCGAGCCGGCTCGCACCTCCAAAAAGCCTGCCCCTAAGTCACGCCTTGGCAGCAGGTCACCTTCAGGTAAGCTGACTTCCAGGAAACGCACAAAGCCTCGCTGAGACGGCCATTGATAGGTCTCCGGCGGCAAAGCCATACGGAGGTCCCTCATGCCACTTCAGAACGTTACCGAGACCTATCAGGTCGATACCGCGCCGCGGCCACCGAAGAACAAGCCTGTCTTCGATCTCGCGCCGCCAGTCGACCTGACGGACCCGACCGTCTTCTCTTCCCGCGGCGGCTACACTCATGAAGCCTTCGCGGAAATGCGCGAGAAGGCCCCGGTCATGTGGCACCCCGAACAGGTCGGCGCCGGTTTCTGGGCGGTGACTTCCTATGATCTCGTCAAGAAAGTCGAACTCGACCCGGTTATCTATTCCTCGCAGCGCGGTGGCATCCTAATGACCTATGGTCAGGAAGACACGCCCCGCCATCCGCTGCTACACTCATCCAGCCTGAACAGCCTGATCAATCTCGACCGTCCCTACCATACGACACTCCGTATGGAACATATGCAGTTCTTCCGGCCCGGATTCGTGGCGGAGTTGCGCAAACGCGTTGATGTACAGGTCAACCTCCTGCTCGACGCGATGGAGAAACAGGGCCCTGTGGTCGACATGGTGGAGCTGTTCTCCGCCGAATTGCCGCTATTCACGCTGTGCGAAATCCTTGGCGTACCACCAGAGGACCGGCCGAAACTTGTCCACTGGATGCACTTCCTGGAAAATTCGCAATACCAGGCCCAGCAGGAAGGCCTCGGCAATGTCACGCCCGAACAGATCATGGCCTTCATGTCAGAGATTCAGGCCATGTTCGATTACGGTCGACATATGCTGGCCAAGCGCCGCGCCGATCCGCAGAACGATCTTCTGTCCGCGATCGCCAATGTCGAGATCGACGGCGAGCCACTGAGCCCCGAATTCCTTGATGGTTCCTGGCTCCTGATCGTCTTTGCTGGCAATGACACGACCCGCAACTCGCTGTCGGGCACAATGCGCCTTCTGACCGAATTCGCCGACCAGAAGGAAAAGCTGATCGCGAACGAGGATCTGTTTCCCAATTTCGTCCATGAATCGATCCGCATGGTCAGTCCCGTCACTTATATGCGCCGCACAGCAACAGCGGAGGCGGACCTTGGCGGCCAGACCATCGCCGAGGGCGACAAAGTGGTCATGTACTATGCTGCGGCCAATCGAGACCCGTCCAAGTTTCCCGAACCGAACCGTTTCGACATCACCCGCGCCAATGCGAAGGAACATCTGGCGTTCGGCCATGGCCCGCATGTCTGCCTGGGCCAGCGCGTTGCCAACATGCAGCTGGACTCAGCCTATCGCAACATCCTCTCACGCTTCCCGAACATAAAGTGGACTGGCGAACAAACCCTCGCGCCCAGCAATTTCGTGCACGCCATTTCAAGCCTCATGGTGGACCTCGGCACATGAGCGAGCCGCTGGTCCTTCGTCAGGACAAAGACGGCCTTGCGACTCTTACCCTGAATCGGCCCGACAAACTCAATTCACTCACGGTCGGCATGTTCCGCGAACTTCGCCATCATGTGCTCGACCTCGAGACGGATGACAGTGTGAATTGCGTTATCCTGCGCGGGGCGGGCAAATGCTTCTCTGCCGGGCATGATCTTGGCGACATTGCCGAAGGTGAAAAAGTCCCGTCACCGGGGTGGCACTCTGAAACGCTCCGCCTGATGGAGCGCCTGCCCAAGCCGGTCATCGCGGCCGTCCACGGCCACTGCTATACAGGTGCGTTGGAAGTTGCCCTCGCGGCTGATTTCATCATCGCCGCGGAAAGCGCACGTTTCGGAGACACACATGCCAAATGGGCGCTTACCCCGATCTGGGGCATGAGCCAGCGCCTGCCACGCCGTGTAGGGATTGCCACGGCAAAACGCCTGATGTTCACCGCCGACATGATCAGTGCTGATGAGGCCTTCCGCATCGGCCTCGTCGAGCAAGTTGTGGCAGACGCCGACTTCGACAGCGCCTGTCAGGACTTGGCGGATCGCATACTCGCCAACTCGCCATTCTCCCATGCGGCAAACAAGCGTCTGCTGGAGGCGACCGACGCGCGAGACTTGGATAGTGGCCTGCAATGGGAGATACTCAATTGCGAAGGGGTTGGGCCTGACATGCAGGACCGAATCGCGGCCTTTACGGGCAAGAGCAAGAAAGCGAAGACATGAGTGATTTCCTGATCCGCCGTGATGATTTGCGCGACACGCGCTGGACCCCAGCCGACCTGCCTGCCCTGGCCGACGGCGCTGCCCGTCTCAAGGTCGATACGTTTGCCCTGACGGCCAACAATGTTACCTACGCCACTTTTGGCGACCAGATGCAGTATTGGAACTTCTTCCCCGCCGCAGATGCAAGCTTTGGCCGTGTGCCCGTCTGGGGGTTCGCGACCGTGGTTGAATCCAAGACTGAACATGTGAATGAGGGTGACCGCCTGTACGGATATCTCCCCATCTCCGAACATTTTGATGTTGAGCCGGTCAGCGTCGGCAAACATGGTTTTATGGATGGCGCCGCCCACCGCCAGGGCCTCGCGCCCATCTACAACACATACATCAACACTGCTGGCGACCCTTCCTACGATGCCGCGCTCGAAGACCAGCAAATGCTTTTCCGTCCACTCTTCACGACGGGTTGGATGATTGATGACTGCCTGATGGAAACCGGCGACCCGGTTCCGGAAACCGTTGTGATCTCCTCGGCCTCGTCCAAGACCGCCATGGCGCTGGCTCACTGCCTGAAGGTTCGCGGCGGTGTCGACACGGTTGCGCTGACCTCGCCCGGCAACAAGGACTTTCTGGAGAAGACCGGCCTGTACGGGCGTGTCCGCACCTATGATGACGCCGACCGCCTGCATGCGCGCGGCCTGACAGCCTTTGTCGATTTCCTCGGACGCCCCACACTGACGGCAGATGTCCATAATGCCCTGAAAGACCGGCTTGTTCGCAGTCTCGTCATCGGCGTGACCGATTGGGAAGGCGACCGTTCGCCCATCGCGCTGCCAGATCCTCAGCCGGAATTCTTCTTCGTGCCGACTTATGCCGCTGAACGCGCAGCCACGCTCGGCGGCGCTGAGATCAATCGTCGGCTCGGCTCTGCCTTGAAGAGTTTCTACACGGCCTCGAAGGACTTCGTCACGCCGCGCCACGCCAAAGGTGCAGACGCAATCACGAAAGCATGGACGCAGACCATCGACGCCCAGGTCAGCCCCTCCGAAGGACTGATCCTCTCAATCTCCTGATCGCAAAAACAAAAGCCCCCGCTGCGGCCAAACAGCGGGGGCAGGTCGCACACCTGGAGCGCTCTAGCGTCGCTCCGAGACCTTGAATTCCATGCGTCGGTTCTTTGCCCAGGCCTCGTAGGTTTCCGCCCTGTCCAGCGGACGGGACTCCCCGTACCCCATCGCCGTCAACGCTTCAGCCTCGACGCCGTGCTCGACCATATAGTCACGCACTGCTTCTGACCTCTGTTGGGAGATCACTTCATTATATTGATTGGAGCCGCGAGAATCCGTATGGCCGCCAATCTCGATGGTATACGCATCGCACAGCAACGCCACCCCGGTCAGCGCATCCAGCAATCGTTCGCTGGTCGGCGAGATGATGGCCAGATTGCTCTGGAACATGATCGTGCGGCCATCCATCGTGGCATTGAACGCAGATTGGCACCGCCCGGCATTGGCTTCGCCATCAGACAATGCCGCCAGCGCCTCGCCCACGCCCCGCTCGCCTTCTTCAACCGAGATGCCATCCACGACGAGGGTCACATCTGAGGCGACTTCGGCATTGTCCTCGAGGGCCGCCTGCCCGACCAGAAAGCCCTGCTCCTTGGCGGCCGGATCCGGTGCCAGGCCAGTCAGAACGGCAACCGGCCCACTGACATGCAGGCCCATCCACGGGAACCCGGCATCCGGGAATGTACGCTCTAGCGCGCCCACCCAGCCAACACTTGCTGGCCGCGTCTCGGTGGCGGCGGGTTGTGATGCCGGGGGTGTACTGGAGACAACAAACGCCGTCCCGTCCCAGAAATAGTCGCCTTCAGCGAGTTGAACACACTGAGGTCCGCTTTCGGCGGCCACTGCTTTCGGCGCATCTGCCGATTCCCCTCCACACGCCGCGACACTGAACAGCGCAGCCCCGGCAATCGCGCGGGCAAGGAAAAGATCTCGTTTCATGCAACTCACTCTAAATATCGCGGGGCTTGCGCCGCTTCCTCATCAATCGCCAAGTCTCTGGCGATTGATTGGGAAAGTCAAAACGCTTCGCGGCTGAGGCGAAGTTCGGACCGGTCATTGCGCCTGCTTGTAGACCGTTCCGCCTTTCATCACGAAATCAACATCCTGCAATTCAGTAATGTCTTTCAGGGGGTCTCCCATGACCGCAATGATGTCGGCATGCTTGCCCGCCGTGATCGTGCCGACGACATCGGACATCTCCACATGTTCTGACGCAATCACAGTCGCTGCGCGGATGGCCTCTTCCGGCGTGAACCCCGCCTCCACCATCAGCGCGAATTCCTGCGCATTATCGCCATGCTTGGACACGCCCGTATCCGTGCCGAACGCCACCTTGACCCCGCCTTCATGTGCGCGACGCAACATATCCAGCATCAACGGCCCGACAATTGCGGCCTTTTCCCGGCTCGGTGCCGGCAGCCAGGGCTCATTGACCCAACCCGTCACCGTCGCTCCGGCCAGCACCGTCGGAACCAGAACAGCGTCATGCTCCTTGAACAGGGCGATCGTTTCATCGTCGGTATAGGTGCCGTGCTCAATGGAATCGATGCCAGCCTTCAACGCAGACACGATGCCGCCCTTGCCATGCGCATGCCCGGTTACCTTCCGGCCCATCGAATGCGCCGTCTCGACAATCGCGACCAGTTCATCATCCGTAAACTGCTGTTCCAGTCCGGCCCGCGTATTTGACAGCACTCCGCCGGTCGCGGTGATTTTGATGACGTCTGCGCCTTCCTTGATCTGCTGGCGCACCGCCCGACGGCAATCATCGACGCCATTGCAGATATTCTTGCCGGTGAACATCGCCATGACTTCCGGAGAATAACCATTGATGTCGCCATGCCCGCCGGTCACGCTGATCGCCTGGCCTGCGGCCCGAATACGCGGCCCCGGTACGTTGCCATTCGCAATTGCGTCGCGCAGGCCGAAGATCGCCGCGTTCGAGGCCCCGACATCCTGAACCGTTGTGAAGCCGGTCAACAATGTCTTGTAGGCAAAGCCCGCGCCATCGAAAGCTGCATCCACATCCGTGTCCTCGAACGCCTTGATCCGCTCATTCGGCCCATTCTCGCCGGTGATGTGCACATGGCTGTCGATCAGGCCGGGCAGGACATAAGCCTCCTTGAGATCTATCAGGTCCGCCCCCCGCGGCGCGCGCTTGTAGCCCGCTTCAATCGAGACGATCTCGCCATCTTCCACCGTAATCGTCTGGCGGGTCAGGTAACCTTCGCCCGGCTCGGCCAGCACATGCCCGGCATGAATCAGGGTTGTCTCGGCCAGTGCTGCGCCGGTTATCACGGTCGCCAGCGCCGCGCTCGCAGCCAGTTTGCTCATCATCGAAGTCATCAGGTCAGCCCTCCCTCAAGGTGTCAGGATCATTTTCATCGCACCATTCTCGCGTGCGTCAAACATACGATACGCCTCTGCCCCTTCCGACAGCGGCATATGGTGGGTAATGGTGCGCTCGGGCGTAAGCTTGCCCGCCTGCACCAACGGAATCAATTCCGGCCAATGTTCAGGCACCGAGCAAGTGCCCGTCCGGAACGTCAAATTCTTGATAAAGGCCAGCGCCATCGGGAATTTGAAATCCATCGTTTGGTTCACACCGATGCAGGAAACCGTGCCCGCTGCCTTGGCGAGTTTCAGCGACAGATGGATCGCCGGGTCCGCGCCGACACATTCCACGACGCTGTCACACATCCGGCCTCTGGTCTGTTCCTCGATCACGGCCTTGGCTTCGCTCGCATCGAGCGCAATCGCGCCCATCGCCTCTGCCATGGCGCGCCGCTCCGCAACCAGATCGACCGCATAGACTTTCGCCGCGCCCATCAGGAATGCGCCTTCCACGGCCATCAGGCCAATCGGACCGCACCCGACCACGGCAACAGTCGCACCGGGATGAATGTCCGCGCCCTTCAGCCCATGCCAGGCCGTTGGCAAATTGTCCGTCAACAGAACGGCCTGGTCATCACTGATCCCGTCCGGAATGCGCGCCAGGCCAAAATCCGCGACCGGCACCATCGCATATTCGGCCTGCACGCCCTGCAGGCCGGGGCCGAGCCCATAGCAACGCCCGCCATGCGTGTCGCATTCATTCATATTGCCCGACATGCAAGGCACGCACGCGCCACAGCCCACAGCGGCCGAGATCATGACCCGGTCGCCTGTCCTGAATCGCGACACGCCGCTGCCAGTCTCGACAATCTCGCCCACGGCTTCGTGCCCGACGCAATAGCCAGTCTCCTCGCTGAAACCGTGGCCCTGATAGATATGTAGGTCCGACCCGCATATCCCGCAGGCGGTCATCTTGACGATGGCGCTACGCGTATCTTCCGGTTTCAATTCGGGCGCCTCGCCATAAGCGATGTCGCGCCTGCCCTGATACAGCAATCCCTTCATGCGATCCTCCTCAGGCCGGCAGCCGGTCGGCGGGATAGTGCGGATAGCTCGCTTTCATCACGCCATGATTCAGCAGCATCTCGGCGACCTGCTTTTCGCCCGCCGCATCGAAGAAGCGTGTGCGGATCCAGTAATTCTCGACCCGTCGGCTTTCCGACAGTGCCACGACCTCGCGACGCAACAGATAGGTCTCTCCCACCAGGAGCGGCCCATCAACCATGCGAATTTCCAGATCGGCAAACAGACCAATCGCAGGTTGCTTGACCGGGAATTTGGAATTCCGGTTGGAGTAGTTTCCCAGCACACTGACCATTTCCAGGGGCACAATCGGTTTGCCCCACGGCCCCGCAGCGCCATCAGAGTATACATCCATCGGCTCTGTGATGACCTTCAACTTGTCAGCCAGTGAGAAGGGATAGAGATTTCCCATATGCTGATCAGGGCCCATCGTAACCGTCTCGTCGGCTGCGCCGGTCATGCCAACTTTCATATCGGCGAGGATCACGAGGTCTCCCGCCGGGCGCAGCTTTGCCATGCGCGCTTCGAGCAATGTCTCACCATGATCCGGCCCAATCGACGCGCTGGCCTCCAGTACCGGCGTACCATCCTCCTTGAACGCCCGGCACTTTGTCCGCGTCGCCCCCGGCGCTGGGCGATCGACTTCGACACGCACCTTCTCACCCTCGAACACCATGTTCAGGAAATGACTGGAGAAACAGCCGCGCTCGAACCAGGCGTCGCCCCAGATTTCGGCAAGGTATGGCACGAATTGCGAGAAATGCGTCGGCCCTTCAATCGGCCCGGCCTTGATGCCGAGTCGCTCCGCTTCGCTGTCATCATGAAGGCTCTTGTGCCCATCATAAGATTGCTCTTGCAGCATCTGAGCGGGCGCGCGCAGTGGCCCCTTGATTGTCTCTGTCATGTTTCCTCCGTCCTTCATCGTCTTCTATCTGGGGTGTTCCGGCAAGGTTTATCGCGGCGGCAACAGGCCTGTCTGGCTGGCCGTTGTCAGCAAGGTGCCGTCTTCTCCGAACTGGTACAGCACGCCATGAGCGACGCCGGCAGCAAAGCCCGACATGCGCGTCACATTCAGCACCCAGTCTGTCTTCGGAAGCGCGTGGATGCGCACTGTGTTGTCGAGGCTTCGCCCGCCTCGCGTGCGGGTATGTGCGCCAAGGAAAAAGTCTGAGATCAGCGACAGTCGCGCGGCATCCGCGGGTCCGGTATCCTTCACCCGCACCCAGACCATTTCCTCCGCTGTCGCATCATCCTGATGCGCAGACCGGCGCTCGATCCGCCCGGCGAGATTGTCGTCGCGCGAGAAGGGAATCTCGTGACTTTCCGCACATTCCGCTGGCGGCGGCACAGGGGGCATGTTCAAAAACTGCCGCCCCTCGCTGTCATCCCATCCGCCCAAGGCGGCTGAAACGTGCAAGACCGAGCGACCGTCTTCCGTCAAATCGGCAACCGCTTGCACAACGGTCCTTCCCTCGGCCAGCTTGCGCACCGTGATGTCGATGCGCGAGTTCAGCGTCGCGCCGCCCGCAAACTGTGCCGTTGCCCATAGCAGAGGGCGCCCGATCGCAGTCTCCAATGCATGCACGCCTGCGGCCATGGACACGCCGCCCATCAGGAATTGCCGGTCTGGCGGTCCCGCACAGGCGCTCTGGCGCGCGACGAATTCAAACCGGTTGGGGTCCTCTGTCGATTGGGTTGGTATCCAGAAGGTCGGGCGTGGGCCCTCACTGTCAGCCATCTGCATCCTCCTCAGCATGTGTTTTCGACCGTTTTGGATCCAGCCGCACAGCGATCAATGCCAACACCAACAAGGTAGCTGACAAGCAAAGCGCCATCATCGCCGTGCCCGGCCAACCCCAGATTTCATAAACAGATGTGCCCGCCCAGCTGCCTAGCCCGCCTCCGATGAACATCAGCACAATATATGCGGTCATCAGGCGTGTGCGCACTTCCGGCGGCTGATTCAGGAACGTCATCCGCCCGGTCACATCAATCAGTGGCCCGACCACATTCATCAGCATCAATGGCACCAGCAACATCCACAGGCTGTGGCCGAACACGCCGAGCAGGCAGACGCCGGAAAACTGCACCAGCGCCACGAATGCTCTCAGCCGTCGGGGCCCGATCCGGTCGGCCCAACCACCAAAGAACGGCGTGGTGAACACATTGATCAGGGCAAGCGCCGCCAGATAGCCGACCGTATCAGCACCATAGCCCATTTCAGGACTGGTCAGGTAGAGGCCGAGCCCGAGCCACACCGCCAGGAAGACACCGAAGCCGAGCCCCTGCATCGCACCAGACAGCAGAACTTCCGGGTGTCGCCGCACAACCGGGAACACAGACATGACAAGTCCGACATAGCTTTGCTTTTCCTGCGCATCGCCGCGCCCCTGTCGCTCATCCATGATCTGCGGCAGCAACAGCGTCACCCCGCCCATCAATGTTGCAGCAACATAGTATACCGACCGCCAGCCATAATGCTCACCCAGCCAGCCGCCGCCCACGCGCGCAACGAGAATGCCGGAGATGACGCCCGTGGTCAGCATCGCCATGGTCTGTCCCAGCCGTTCGGGCGGCACGCGCTTCGACGCATAGGCCGGCAGCAAATAGGGCGTGATCGTTGAAAATCCGAGAAATGTCGAACCTGCAATGAACAGCCGGAAATCGGTTGCGAATGCCATGGCCAGCATGCCCGCGAACTGGCCTGCGGCAAACACGGTCGCCAGCCGCTTGTTGCTGAACCGGTCCCCCAGCGGCAGCAACAGGAAAATGCCGAGCGCCAGCGCAATCTGGTTGAACGCAGGCACCAACCCAATTTCCGACGGCGACGCGCCAAAATCGTCCGCCACCAGAGCGATGATCGGATGGATGTAATAGGCGTTGGCCGTCACCACCGCGCAGGCCAGCGTCAACAGCCAGATGTCACGTCGGCTCAGATACCGGTAATCAGACCCGCTGCCCGGCAGGCCGGGCGGGACGGAACTCACCCCGGCATCCCGGCCCGGCGCGCATACTCGGCCGCAAACTGCGCCAGCGGCACCACCCGCGCGGCGTTCGACTCGGCATTGGCACTGTTGGCCGTGCCATCGCGGACGCGCCCAATGATGCCCTGCAGGATTCCCGCAAGCCGGAAGCCATTATAGGCGAAGTAATAGTCGAGCTCTGGCAAGCCATCGCGGCCCGTATGCTTGCAATACATGTCGACATATTCGTCCATGCTCGGAATGCCCCAGGCCTCGAGGTCATCAATCGCCATGATCGATCCGCGCGAGGAATCCCCCGGTGGCATCACCCAGTTCATGAGGTGATAGGAGAAGTCCGCGAGCGGGTCGCCCAGCGTGCAAAGCTCCCAATCCAGCACCGCGATCACTCTTGGCTCGGTCGGATGCAGCACCATATTGTCGAGACGGTAGTCGCCATGCACGATCGTGGTCTTGTCGCCCGGTGGAATATTCTTGGGCAGCCATTCGATCAGTTGTTCCATTTCCGGGATATGCTGGGTTTCGGATGCCTTGTACTGTTTCGTCCAGCGATGGATCTGGCGGGCCACATAGTCGCCCTCCTTGCCAAAGCCTTCCAGGCCTGCGGCGCGCCAGTCGACATTGTGGAGATCGGCAAACGTCTTCACCTTTGCCTCATAGATGGCGCGACGTTCAGCAGGCTCATATTCCGGCAGCGTGCCATCCCACAGAATGCGGCCCTCGACCATGTCCATGACGTAAAACATCGTGCCCACGACGCTCTCATCGGTGCACAGGCCATAAGGCCGGGCGACGGGATATCCCAGCGGGTAAAGCGCGGAAATCACGCGGAATTCACGGTCCACGGCGTGCGCACTCGGCAACAGCTTGCCCGGCGGCTTGCGGCGCATGACATATTTCTTGTTGGGCGTGACCAACTGGTAGGTCGGGTTGGACTGTCCGCCCTTGAACTGGCGCACTTCCAGAGGGCCCTGATAACCCTCGACATTGGCCTCCATCCACGCGGCGAGCTTCGCCTCATCGAATTTGTGCGACTCGACCACAGGCTTGGTGCCCGTGAACAATTCTGCAGCGGTTTCTCCCTCGGCCATTTTCTGCCCTCTTTTCTACAAGTTTTGCTGTCACACCATACTCACGGCTTACGCGACGCCAAGGCCTTCCGCGACGTCCGCATTGGCCAGCTCACACGAAAGGTTCGCACTGTGCGAAAATTGGAGACCCTTGCCACGGCCCTCGCTTTGCTCAGTTTGGCCATGCTCACCCTGGCGGCAAT